>JAGVYF010000015.1 GCA_018303425.1 Candidatus Woesearchaeota archaeon
TGACTGGCATGTTTTACTTCCATTTGGAAATGAAAGTCCTTTTTGGTTATTAAGTTACCGCAGCAAGCTGCGGGGTATTAAACCCAAACGGTAATAAAACACACTGGCGGAAAATGAGATTTATACAGAAATGCATGACTCGATATCCAGATGTATAATTTAGATTACACTAATGTTTAAATATGATTGATTATCTTAAAAAAAAATGAATGGCAGCTATTGATATTCTGGAAGAAATTTATGACCGGATTTATTATAAATTAAGATTCTCTAAAATTGGGCAATATGCCATGCTTGCATATAACACCACATTCGATGATGTATTACTTATCCCTAGAAAATCATTAACCTCAAGAAAAAGCGCCTGTATTAAAACCAAGCTTACAAAAAACATCCAATTAAGCATCCCATTAGTTTCTTCTAATATGGATACCGTCACTGGTGTTGAAATGGCTGCGGCTATGGCAAATATGGGAGGGATAGGTTTTATTTATCGTTTGACCAATTCTATTGAAGAAGAAGCTGAAATGATAAAAGAAGTAAAAAAGCGAGGTTTAAACTTAAATATGAATTACCTTGTAGGAGCATCAGTAGGCGTTAAAGGAGCCTTTATGGAAAGAGCAAAAATGCTAATTGATGCTGGCACAGATATTATAATATTTGATGTAGCAAATGGTTATTCTAATCAAATGGCTTATGCTATTAAAACTTTTAAGTCGAAACATCCAAATGTACCAATAGTAGCAGGAAATGTTGCCACACCTGGCGGAGTTAAATTTTTAGCTAAATTAGGAGTAGATTGTATTAAAGTCGGAATAGGCCCCGGGTCAGTATGCACAACCAGGATTGTAACTGGACACGGAGTTCCTCAATTATCTGCAATTTATAGATGCGCAAAAAAAGCAAAAAAATATGGAATACCTATAATTGCAGATGGCGGTATAAGAAATTCAGGAGACATTGTGAAAGCATTAGCAGTAGGGGCAGATGTTGTTATGCTAGGCAGTTTATTTGCAGGCACTTTTGAAAGTCCAGGAGATGTATATACTATAGAAAAAAATAAAATACAAAAAGTTCCTATAACCAAAGTTACGTCTATTGAACCGGAAGATTATGATTGTCTTTTTAAAATATATAGGGGTATGTCCGGAAAAGATGTACAGATAGATGCTCAAAAGAAAACATTAAGCCAAAAAAATGAAATTGTAGCTGAAGGAGTATCAAAAAAAATTCCATATAAAGGCCCAGTTAAACCGATAATTGAACAGTTAATTGGCGGATTAATGTCAGGCATGAGTTATAGCCATTCTAAAACTATTAAAGAACTTCAAAAGAAGGCTATTTTTGAAAAAGTAAGCACATTAGGACAAAAAGAAAATACGCCCCATGCAAAAGAATTTAAACATTATAGGTAATTTTAGAATATTAACTATATAATTAAATGTTATAACAGATATTATGATTATAAATTGAATTTAAACTTTTTTATACTGCGCAACTAAATCGATTAAATCAACGTGAGTCAGAAATAAAGCTCTGCAACATTGTCTTTCCAAGCCTAAATTATCTAGAATTTTTTTTCTAATTTCCCCTCTTTCAAGACATTTATTATAATCTTCCCATAAATGGGATACAGGCTTTCCACATGAAAAACATCTTATAGGTATTATAATTTTGATCACCCAATATTATCTAGATTCATGGGTCGATTTATAAAACTTTCGTTTAATTGCCCTAAAAATATTCTAAATATATCTATTCATTCCATATATGAGACTTACATAATCTTTAAATAATGGGTTAGCTCCACAAATATAGAAAAGGGGTACTATTGAGATTTATCATATATTAAAATAGTTAAAATAATAACTAAGGGGGTAGATTAGATTGAAAGTAAATAATTTTTCAGAACTCGATAATGTTTTAAAAAAATCATTTTTCAAAATTAAAGATGATGTAAACAAATCCAAAAAAGACCTTGATAGCAGGTTCAAAGATTTCGAAAAAAAACAGAAAAATTCTATTGATCTTGTTGATACAAAAATAAAATTTATTTCTGATGAAATTAAAAAGTTTAAAAATTATAAAAATGAACTTATTAATGAACAAAAAAACAGTTTAAAGGAATTAAAAGATGATCAAAAAGCTAATAAAGAACTGCTTAAGGAAGATTACAAAAAAGAATTGGAAAAATTAACTTTAGACATTACTAAATTAAAAGATAATTTCTTAAAAGTAATGGATATTTTAAAAGATAACCTTGTAACAAAAAAATCATTTGAAGAAAACAATAAAATCGTTGAAAAAGCTCTTAATGATTTAATTGAAAAGACAAAGGATATTGAGCAAATCAAATTTAATTATTTCTCAAAATTAAACGTTAATAGGCAATTAACTAACTTACAAACCGATTTTAAAGAATTTAAAGAGGACTATTATAAAACTAAAGAAACTTTAGATAATTTAGAAAGTGTTAAACAAGAATTAGGCGAGTTTAAGGAATCAAGCAATAACAAATTTGTTCAGGAAGATTTATTTCTGAATAAGACTAAAGAGTTCGGAGAATTGAAAGATAGTTTAAATGAGTTAAGAGAAAAAGTTGCTAGATTATTAGAACAAAATAATGGTTCTGTTGATATTCATTTATTCAATAATGAAATTGAAGATATCCGTAAAAGAATTAGCCTATTTAATGAAGTCAAAGAACAATTATCTTTTGTAAATAAAGACCAAATTGAATCACAAACTAATGACATTGAAAGCCTAAAAGGCAAGCAAGATTTGTTAATCGATGAAATTAAAGCTTTGAAGGATGAAATAAATTCAAATAATGAACTTAAAAAAGACTTAGAAAAGATTAAAGCACAAATTGAAAAAGCTGAACATAAGATTGACAAAAATAATGTTATGATTGAACTTATTCGTGATACAAAAAGTACAGTTAAAATAGAAGAATCAGAAAAATCTGAGATTGAAGCCAAGATTGATTCAAACCTTAATGAAAATTTTAAAGCCGAAGAATCATTTGAATTAGATGATCCATTCGCTAAAATTGAATCTGATAAACCCGGTTTGTTCAAAAAAACATTAAAGGGCATTACAGATTTCTTTTTAGAAGAAGAGGAAGAAGATGTTTTTAGTTTTGAAGAAAATAAAGATGTAAAAGAAGTTTATAATGAAGCATTAAATGCATCAAAGATTACGTATCAGGCTAAACAAACAGATAATAATTCAATTGCAGATACAAAATTTGTTGCTGAAATTGAAAAAATGTTTGATGGACAATCTGATGCCCCTGAAATTAACTTAAAACTTGAAAACACCGAAGAAAAAAACAGTTTCTTGAATAAAATTAAAACTGGAGTAGTAAACTTCTTTTTTGAAGAAGTAGATGATGATGAATTTGTTTTCCAAGGCGAAGAAATTGAGCAAGAAGATGAAGTAAAATTAGAAGAACCTGAAGAAATTCCGCAAGTTGAGATAGTTGAAGAAGCTCAAGAAATGTTAGATGCTAAAGATAAAGCTATAGGTGAACAATCAAAACCAAATAAACGCAGCAAAAAAGCTAAGACTGAATACCTAAAATCAACAGAAGAAGAAAATGATGAGGAAAAAAAAGTTCATTACATGAAATCTAAAAAACCGCGAATTTTTCAGGATTTAGAAGAAGAAAGCGAATTAAATGCAGATTCAGAAGTAGATGATCTTACTAAAATTAAAAAAAAGGATAAGAAAGCTAATTTAGCTGAAGAAGATTACGTTTATTACCCTGAAGATTATTTTTATTAAATAGTATTTTATTTTTGATTATTTCTTTTAGTTTTTATTCTATAGTTTATAGACTAACAATCTATTTAAAACAATAATTATCTGAAAGTTGGGTGATAGAGGATATGTATATCTTAATTTTAATATTTGCTATAGGATTAAATTCAATTATTTTATTATTATTAATATTGTTTTATTTAAAAAATATACTTGATTTTTTCCATAATACAAGTAAATTGTTAAAATAATTTATTATAGCTCATAATGGATCTTTTACAATACTATTTACTCTAACATTTCTAATACAACAAATAATACTGATTATCATAAGTTTTTTTTTAATATTCCCTGACTTTTAGGATTATTCATTGGACTTTTTGCACTAATTGTTATTACAACAGCTGAATTACAAAAGTTTATTTGGCAATTTAAATTTAGTACTACTCAGGAGCAAATTCAAATTATTAGCTACCAAAATTCAAAAAAACTAAAATTTGCGAAAAAATTAATTGATGAAAATATAAAATTAAAAGAAAAATTAGAAAAAATAAAAAAGAGAAGGTAATTTATTATTAGCTTCAATTAATTCTTCAATTTCATTCTTGATTCTTAGGAATTCTTCTTTTGTTTTGCTCATATTTACCTATTCTTTCTAAAGTACCAAGCTAATCCTAAAACTATCAACACTATCCCTATAATCCAACCCCAAATTGGATTTGGAGGAGACACCTCTGGTTCTACTGCTCCACCTGTTACTTCTTCCAGTGCGCTTGACACTCCAACAGTTATAGTTTTGCCTTCAAAATTTACTAACTCTTTTTTTACAACATATTCAAATGTTTTACTCAAACCTTGACTTATAACTGGAATTTCCCATTGTACTACAGGATCATCTTGCAATACTTTTGGTTGTTCGCCTAGAAAAATTAATTCACTGACGTGTTTTGCAACATTTTTAGGGATAACTTCAATCACTTTTACATCAGTCATATCTGAAAGAGCTGTAACTGTTACAGATAATAATGTTCTTAATACTATCTCATTATTGATTTTAGATTGAATTTTATAAACTTTTAATATTTTATTAACTTCCAGTTTTTGACCTTCTTTAGCATCCAATAATGCTTGTAAATCATCCAAAGCTGTTTTAACGGCATTGCTTGTTACTTCATTTAATAAGGGTCCCAAATCCCCAACACCTATCTCTGATTTTTCAGTAATTTCATTAAGTTCTGTAATAATAACATCATCAGCGCTTAAAGATTCTAACCCTAATTCAGAAGGCGTAATCCAGCTTAGGATTTGCGCAATTACTGAAGGTTGCGTAATTTTGGTAGGTACAAATACGGTTTCTACTGTTGTTGCAGCGTCGCCACCGCCACTCCCAGCACCTGAACCAGCTGTTGTAGTTGCTGATGCTGATGTTGAACCTGTAAAAGCAAGGTTTAACCATCTTGGAGAACCATCTTCTTTTGAATCACTATATGTGTTACCAGTAATTGCTGTTATTGTCCATCCTGTACTAGATAAACTAAATGTAATAGCATCGCCATCGTTTGCGTTTAAATTAGCGTCATTTCTGCCTGTAACGATTAATGCATACCAACCAGCTGTATTTAAAGTATATGAACCCGCATTAATTCCCCCAATTGTTGCACTTAAAACTGAACCAATAGGGGCATTAGAACTATTTAATGTAATAGTACCTGAAAATAAATTATACGGAAATGAATCTGCAGATACATTAAATGATAAAAGGATTATTAAAGTTAGGAATATTAAAAAATTTTTCATTTTATTCACACTCTTAATTGTACACTCTTTTTTTATTAAATTAAAAAAATAAAAATAAAAAATCCGTTAGGATTTTTATCTTCTAGCCACTCCTGTAAATGAGTTTGCTGATGTTGATTGTACCCACCATGCTTCATATGGCCTAATATTTAAATTATCCCAATCATGGTCTCCACCGCTAGGTACATTTCTGTAAGTACTTGAGTTACCATAATCTTTTGTAACTGAACCTACCGCAATTCCAGCTTCTGCTCCAGTAGAGGTTAAACTGAACAACCAATTATCAGGACTATCAGTCATTCTACCATTTGTATCCTTACTTGAATAGTAATTTCCATTCAATGCAAGCAAGTTCCAACCATCTTTAATATCTATTTCCAAATCACTTAATGCGCAATCACTTTGATTTGCTAAATAAACTCTAAAGATGTTATCACTAGCATCAGATGATAAATAGGTGTTTGTTCCTAACCAAGTGAATCTATAACCTACTAATGGTCTTAATGACGTTGCAGTGGTTAATGTTCCCCATGCATCTGCATTATAATAATATCCAAAAGTAAAGTCATTTGTATTCAGATACCCTGTCATATTGCCGGTATTTACGCATGTAGGGAATGATACTGTTACAGGTGAACTGTTAGTCACAGCAAATGCATAATCAGCAACTACTTTTTTCTGAGCAGTTGTGTATGCAGCCCTTACAAAGTTATCTGCTTTATCTCTGATAAACCATGATGAACTATTAGCATTTAAATTTCTATGCTGATTTGCTGAACCTGTTCCTTGCAATGCTGTTGCGTTGAATACATCAGCCCATTCTCCCCTTAAACTTATATTTGGAGCGCCGTTATAAGATGTTATAATAGCGTTATTCCCGTTTACACGCACTAAATGAGTAGCTTTTCCACCCGTACTCATAGCACCACCATCTCTAAACGTGAAGTTTCCAACTGATAAGTTTACTTGATTAACTTGTAAAGGTTCATTAAACACAAATACAAGAGTGTCATCAATTCCTAATGTTCCATTGTATGCGGTATCAGTTGTTCCATTTTCCAAATAATATGAATACAACACATAAGGCGCGACACTATCATAAGTGAATTTTAACCCGGTATCACTTTGAGTCATTGCATTACCTGATAAATCAGTAATACTTGCATAATTTGAAACATTAATTACCCATTCAGTATTTGTATCTGTTGTTGTAAAGTTATACCAAAGATTAGCAACATTAGTACCGATTGGAAGTGTAACGTTGTAAGTCGTAAATGAAGTGCCTGCCCTGGATAATGTTACAGTTGTAGCATTAGTCATATCTTCACTAAACGTAACTGTTATCCTATGTGTTCCAGGACCAGTAACATTGTTATCACTAATTGTTGCGCTTGTAACATTTGGCGCAATTGTATCTTGTGTCCATGTTGCAGCTGCTAAATATTTAGCAGAACTATTATGTCCTACTCCAAAAGCAGTATTTCCTGCCGTATCCTTAAAAGTAGTATTGAGTATTTCATTTGCATTCCAAAGATACAATGCCGTGGAAGAGTTTTGTCCATTCCATAATGCAATTTTATCTTTTGCAGCACTTGAAATATTCATAGCTAATAACGTTGCTAAATGAGTTTGACTTTCAGTCACTGAACTTGCGTTTAATAAGATTGCATCACCTTTCAAACGGGTTGTCTGTGAATAATATTGCGCAGGACTTGTAGCTTGAGTCAGATTCAAATCATTTACAAAATAAGTTGGATCAACATACTCATCAAATGTCAAAGCAAATTGACCAGCCACATGACTGTAAGTCCAATTTAAAAGACTTGGTGCAGTTGTATCATTACCATGCGTACTAAGTACACTATTGCTTGTAATTCCATCAACTCTTCTTAATAAAATATTTCCATTATAATCTTTCCAATTTGCTTTTGTCAGACTAAGATTAAAATCATTAACTCTCCAAAATGAAATATTTGCGCTATTTGCTACGCTAAATACTATTTCAGAAAGATTACCGCTATATCCCCCAGAACTGATGTTGGATGTTGTTGTAAATGAAGTTGAATTAACGTAATTTCCTCCTCTTAATCCGTCTCCATTAAAAAATATCAAATCTCCTACAGTTACAGTGGTACCTAATGTACTAACAGGCTCACTCCAGAATAATGTTAATGTTGCAATACCAGCACCACTAATATTCAACACAGAATATTTTAAATATGGGCCAGCTCCATCTGTTGCAGTAACTGATGTATTTGTTGTTAATGCGTTACCGGCTAAATCTCTTATAAAAGTACTAGCACTACTATTTAATGTAAGAACAGGAGTTTGATTGCCATCAAAATCACTAGTTGATAATGTAACAATTGATTCATGGTTAGCTGTTGAAACACTATTAATTGTAATATTTAAAGCATGACCTGTCCTATTATTGTAAGTAGCGCCCATAGGTTTAACTGTAGTTACATTAACTGCTTCACTAAAAGTTAAGTTAATACTAGATGTATCATTTGTTTTAGCTGAATCTAATGTAGGTAATTTCCCATCTAAATAAATCCTATCTCCAATTACATATGTAACGGTAGTTCCTTTTATACCCTGTACCATTTGTACACTAAAGTTAACATAATTCTGACCACTTAATGCAATAGTAGCATTAAATATAAATGACCTCTTACCGGAAGTGTTAGCTATTAAACTTACATTAATTGCTCTATAACCTTGAGTCCAATTTAAAACTTGTCCGCTTTGAGTAAAAGTAACATTAATAGTCTGACTATCACTACTCTCAACAGTGCTAGTAGTTGCATTATACTCATTATAAGTTACTCCTGTAGGCAATGTAATTGCAACTTCAGAAACATTTCCAGTTAAATTTGCATTATAAATAGTTATATTAAATTGATAGGTGGCATTTTTTAAAAATAATGCATACGCCCCAGTCTCAACACGATTAAATTCATTACTTTGATCATTTGCCCCATTTTTTAAATCATTTGCTAATGCTCTTCCAACTCCGCTTATATTAGCAACGACATTAAAACCTGCGGTTCTTAAAGAATCTACTGCCAGAACACTTTGCGATAACATCGCGAACAATAAAACTATTGAACTAAAAAGAAATACTTTTTTTAAATTTACTACCATCTTGTATCAACCTCGTTTTTGATATATTTATTATGATTTTACGCCAAATCTAGCGTGATTATGTTATACTGTTGATGCGTAGCTTAATGAAGCTATCACATATTTTGTATAAATCTCGCTTTTATTAAGTTTAAAACTCAAACTCATATTTAAATGTTTCTATTTTAGCCTTCTTTTTGAACCTGGAGCCATAATTTAAACCATTTGGGGATGTGAAGGTTAAATAAGTGTTTGCGTCTCAAATGGACCCAAGTTCGGTCTCTGTAAGTCTCACGCCCGACTTTAAACGGATTCGTGAGACACTATGAGACACCCCCCCGTTTCCTATGGAAATTTTAGAGTCTCATGTCGTTCCAGTCTCAGAAATACAAGAATATACTAGTTGATACAAGTCTCAAATATTGGCCTCAATAATATTATTTGCAAGTATTATTTCAACTTCATCAGCAATAACAACACTTAAAACATTTTTTTGCTTTAAAGCATCAAAATATCGATAAAATGTGGCTTTCGAACATAAATTCTGTTCATCAACTACTATTTCTTTTAACTCTGAAAGACTCAACTGTTCCTTTGATGCAATTTCAACAATCCTTTTTTTAATTAATGATTTTTTGTTTCTACCTACTTTACGCATTATTTGGGCTGCAAGACCTTTATTTGCCATCCTGGGCACGTTTTGAACCAATTGTTGAAATGGGTTTTGAATTTGATTATGACCTACATTTTGCGCTTC
>JAGVYF010000016.1 GCA_018303425.1 Candidatus Woesearchaeota archaeon
TCAATTTAGTACAATTGAAGAAATGCATCTTGAACCTGGTCAATGGATACGGGTAAATTATGAATTAATGGGAGAAGACTTAACTAAAGTTGTAATTGATATAGTGGAAATCCAATAAAAATCATAAAATCTGAAACTCTAAAATTATAATTAGGGATAATCCCAAAAAATATAATATCTAAAATGAATAAAAGACTTTTATTGGGAATTTATATTGCAGGTTTACTAATTTTAGTTGGGGGAGTAAATGCTGCAGATTGTTTTGTTCGTTCATCGTGCCTCCCTGGAGAAAATCCTGTGCTTCATTTGTCATCAACTAGCAACGCGCATGCTGAATATACAACGGAAACGAATTATATCAATATTTTATGTTGTCCAGGGATTACAGCGAATTCAGTTTCAGGTGATGTAGATGTATTGCATTTATCTTCATCAACCAATGCCAACGTTGAATTGAATACTGAATCAAATTTTGATAATAAATTATATTTAAGCAATCAACAGGGAAATTTGCAATGTGAGTATAAAGCTTTATGTGATGCAATAACTGAAATGTGCGTGACCTCTTTTTCTGATGGGACTACAAATCTCCACATTGGAGAATGCAATTCTTACACTAATAATTTATGCTGTCAAAATACTGCTTGCGGTCCTGAAATTTGCGATAATGATTTAGATGATGACTGTGATGGAACTATTGATGACATTGATTGCTGTCCCGGAATTATAGAAATCTGCGATAATGGCCAAGATGATAATTGTGACGGAACAATTGATGAAATTGATTGCTGCCCTGGAACTTTTGAAATTTGTGATAATGACCTAGATGATAACTGTGACGGAATTATTGATGACATTGATTGCTGTCCCGGAACTACAATGGGGCAAGAAAATATAGAAGCCAGTTGTAATGATTGCATGGATAATGACTGTGATGGGGATATGGATGGCGTAGACACTGATTGTCAAGGCAGTGGTCCTTTGCTTTGTTTAAAGACTGTAAATCAAGAAACAGGTTTATGCGGAGATGGGCTGGACAATGATTGTGATGGATATGACGATTTAGAAGATTCTGATTGCAACGGGGATGTTAATACATGCGCTCCTTTAGAATGCGTATCAGGGAATATTTGGGATTCATGTACTACTGCCCAGGGTTATGATGGAGTTTATAATGAAAATTGTGAATGTATTCCTACAAACCAGTGCGCGGGATTAAGTGAAGGAGAATCTTGCACCGCGGTTACGTTAGATACAGTTTCATGCGACGGAACATGCACAAGGTTTGAAGATGGCCAGTTATATTGCATTGATAACCAGTTTGATGGTTGTCCATCATGTGATGTTGACCGTTCCGGAGAATTTTGTTTATATGGCAGGTGCAGAGGAACATTAGATTCGTTGTGCAACTGCCAGGATGATACAAATGACGGGTGTGGCGGTACAAGAAGATGCGGAAATGGTTATATTAATGCAGGAGAAGCATGTGATAGGACAAATTTAAACGGAAATACATCATGCAGTCAATATTTGCAGGGGACTGTCGGAGAGATAAGGTGCAACGCCGCATGCAGATTTGCGGGATGTTATAATGGCACATGCGTTCCAGCAGTTTCGGGGGATAATTGCCAAAGCGGTTGCGGGTTTAAAATTAGTTCTGTGTCAGGAAAATGTTATTCTAATAATGATTGTTCAAAATTATGTTCTGATGAAATTGATCTTGATATTAACTCTGACAATATTGTCACGCAAAGAAAAGTTGTTATTTATAATGGCAAGCCAATAGTGATTAATATTGTTGTTTGGGAATAGATTAAACATTAATCAAGGATTGTCATTTTATATAAGTTAATATTACAAAATTAGATTAAATATATAAAGTCTAAATTCTTTATTTTTTTTATGTTGAATAAAAATAAAAAAGGTTATTTTTTTTTATTGGATGGATTAATAGCAATATCTGTGCTTGTTACTGGTTTTGTTATAATTGGTTCAATATATGTAAGTTATCCAATTTTTAAGCCTTCATATCATATAGGCGAAGATTTATTAGGGGCATTAGCGAACACAAATATTTCTGATATTAACCTTGAACAAAATTCTGAAATTATGCGGCTTTTTAAGGATAATAAGATTGATAACAATGCCTCAAGCATACTGCAACAAGTGGGTAAATTTTTCTATGATTTTTGTGAGAAAGGTGAAGTCCAAGGATTAAAAGATGCTAATTCTATCATGTATGGAATTATAAATAATATTGTGCCGAGACCGTACTATGCAGAGATTAATTTTACAAAAGAGGGCGGGTGCGGTGCAAATAAGCATTCCAGGCTTTACACCAGTTATATCCCTAATAATGCGGTATTAATTGATGCTGAAATTGAGGGTCATAAAGAAAATTCTAAGATTTTAATTTCAACACAGAGAGTAATTTTGGGGAATTATGATGATACTGCTATATTCGGGCCTTATATAGTGAGGTTAAATGTATGGAGATAAGAAATAATAAAAATGGAATGTTTTTTACGCTTATGTCAATGATGATAATAAGTTTGCTTGTTTTTGCATTAACAACGCCCCCTAAAAATATATCTGGCATTGAAAAAATTGAACCAGTCACTACAAGAATACAAACATTAAATGATTTTTCAAGTTCGCTTAATTATTTGTATATTGACACAATTATAAAAACCGCAACTTTTAATATATTGCAAAGCATAGGCAACGGAATAATCACCGGAAATCCTTCAGATATTGTCAAAAGTGAACTTGAAGATATCACTGACCCGGTTAAAACAAGCGCATATTACTGGTTTAATGAACTTAATATTTCAGCTGGCGAAGCATATCACTCAGATTTTAGAGTTAATCGGTTCGCTGTAAAAAGCATTACTCAGCAAAATAATGAACCTTTTACTGTAACAGTTGAATATGATATTGATTATACTATAAATACACTGGATCCGCATTTATTTTGGAACATTATAAAAAATTCAAGTGTTGCTCGGATTAGTATTCTTAATCTGCCTGACCCTGAATACCCTGGCGAAGTTATTAATTTAGAAGATTATTTTGCTGATGAACAAGGTTTAACATTTTTGCAAAAACTCGGCAAATCTGCGGCAGAGTATGACTCCAATAAGATTTGTCCGGCAAGTACATGCCCCTAAATCTGAAAAGCACTTATAAAAGAAAACACTTTTAAGTGTCATACGCCATAAATTAATAATAAAAGATAGTAATATTTATCTAAAATGGAAGGTAATTGAAATGGATTTTGGTATCATATCGCTGGGAGATTATGTTAATCAAAGTAAAACTGATTTTAGATTAAAACGAACAACTCATGATTTTGTAGCTGATACTTTTAGTTTTTATAAGAGAGATGAACTTTTCCCTAATATTAAAGGCCTTGAAAAAGAAATAATGATGATTGAACAATATTTTGCAGGCGCCAGAGAAATGGGTTCTTTGAACCAGAGTTCGCAAACCGAGAGCGGGTTATTAATGGCAGTGGATGGTTGTCCATTTAATCAACACCCTTATGATTTGGTGCCAAGAGAAGAAAGAGAAAAGCAGGGCATTGAATGGCACATGCACAGTGTTGCGTGTCCTGTGTGTGAAGCTACTATTGAAAAATATAAAAGTTATCTTGATTTACCTGTAAGGCGGTTATATATTGGGCCAAGAAGCGGGATTGGTGAACATATCTCTAATGATCCGAGGAAAGAAGACGAGACTGAGTTTTTAGGCAATCTTGATTATAGTAAACTTGCAACTTTGGCAAATGCAAAATCTAATTCTGAAGCGTATGATTGGAATGGTAAACTTATATGGGCAAATCGCGGATTATTTTACTGGGAAGAAATGTTAAAATCAAGACAACAGATATTAACAATGCTGCTTAACTTAACACAGGATAAAAAGATTACATACAAAAATTTTCCGCCATTGTCCGTTGACATGATTGTAATCGGAGCAACTAACTTTGGCGAATATGATAAAGCTGTAGCTGAAAACATACTTGAGCCATTGTTTGGAAGAGCATATGTTGTTGAGTTTAAGTATGTTACAGATAAAAGGTCTGAAGTCGGAATCTATAAACAAAGACTGGATAAAATAAATCGTTCTTTAATTTTTAAAAGGGGTAAATCTATTGAATGCATTAATCCATTTATTTTAGAAAATTATATAGCTGAAATTGCGTTAGAATCCCGAAAGAAATCTGGGGGGAAAAATGGACTTGCGCCAAGATTATTTGAGGATATCATGTCAATTGCGCACAGTAATGCAGTTAGAGAAAATAAAAATTGTATAAGTTTTGATACATATCTAAATGCGCTTGAAACCGTAATGTCCTCTGAACGCTTAAAAAAAAATGATTTGGGTAAATATTTTGAAAGTTTTGAAACTTTTACTGAAACCCTTAAAGAAAGTATGAGAAACAGGCTGCATGAGATAATTGTTGAAGATCTTTCAACATTTGAAGATTTTCGTTGTAGAGGGCAGGCTTATTTTGAAGAATATATACGGATTTTAAAAAAGAAACAAAGGTCTGCCAATGGTAAAAAAGATTTAACTGAAACGGATGTGCAGTTATTAAATGATATTTATGTTAATATAACAACAAAATCAAAAATTCCTCTGCCGGACCCTGAAGCGTTCGAAAGGACGTTTTTAGCATATGATGAAGATAAGCTTTTAAAAATGGATTATAGAGATAAAGAAGAAATTAGATATGCTATCAATAAATTAATTGGGAAGGATCTTGAAATAAGGGTAAGAAATGCATTATCAGCGCATTCTTCAAATACTGGATTGGTTACTGATTTAAAAAAAATATTAACCTCTAAAAATCGGTGTTGTGATGAGTGCGGAAATGATTTATTATATTTTCTGGCCCATGGTTAAAATTTGTGTTTGTTGTTAGTTTATAACCGGCGGGATGAAATGGGAAAATGCGGGATCTTAACGAGTTCCGGGTGAATGAATCTGACGAGAATGCCCTTGGCTATGGTTGGTGGTGGTAGTGGGTGATTGACATTGAAACGCATTAATAGGGGCAAGATTGCTGAAGATGCTCATGAAAAACTGAAAAGAAGTTTTAAAGATAAGATTGATTTAGATTTATTATTGCAAAAAGAAAAATTTATTGATCCTGAAACTCATAAAATCAAATTTGAAACTGATAACTTATATTTGCCCAGGCCTTTTTTAAAAGAAGAAGGTAATGGAAACGGCAGTAAAGAATTAGTTTTTGGGGATTGCGCGGATTGTGATGGCACCCTTAACATCCCTGATAATGGGGGCGGTTTAGATAATTCTGCTGGCGCAGAGAGTTCTTGTGAAGTTAATTATGTTGAATTTAGTCTTGAAGAATTTATTAAAATGGCTCAAGAGTTTTTAATAGAAGATCTTAAACTTCCAGAATTAAATTTTGTCATGACAGGGGGAAACGTTAAAGAAGATAGGGAATATGATGATTTTAGCAGGTTTGGCGCGTTAGACGAACTTGATATTGATCAAACTTTTGAAGATTCATTAGTCAGGCACCTTTCAGAAAAAAGAACAGGGGCCTGTATCCTTGACCCTAAAAAAGACGGGTGGTATTGGAACGAAATCGAAAAAAAAGTTTCTGATGTCATGGTCTTGGAAGAATATGTAATGGACATTTCCGGTTCCATCAATCCTGAAACTTCAAAATTGATACGGAAAACTGTTTTTTGTTTATGGTATTATCTTGACAAGTTTTATCAAAAAAACGAGAGAAAGTACATTTTTTTTAATGATAATGCTAAAGAAGTAACGCTTGAAGAATTTTTAAGTGTTGAACCAGTAGGAGGAACGCGTTTATCTGAAGGAATTAAGCTGGGGTATGAGATAAGCCAAGAATATAGGGATTATAATAAATTTTTTTTCTTTTTTTCAGATTTGGATAATTCTACTAATGATGACGAAGCAGCATATGAATATATAGAAAGAGTATTAGAAGAATTTGATTATATCTATATTGCAAGAGTTAACCCCAATAAAAAAAATTTAACTGGTTTTTATAAATATGTGGAAAAGTTAAGCAGGGATAATGCCAAAATATATATTTTCGATTTAAATGAATCAAGCATTAAGGAAATGTTGCTGTATTTTTTAGGGCAAAATGGACAAAAAATTAAATATTGAAATTTGCAAGTTAGAAAGGATTGCAAAGGAACAATTAGGATTGGATTTTTATCCGATACAATTTAATCTGGTTTCTCCTGGTTATATTTCGCAAATTGCCTCCTTTGGGCTGCCTGAAAGATTTATCCATTGGGATTTTGGAAGAGAATATAAAAAATTTAACCGGGGTGGCGGGGATATGAAAATATTGGAGCTTGTTTTAAATAATAATCCGGCATATGCATACCTTTCAAAAGATAACACCTATAATGAAAATCTATTTGTTATTGCGCATGTAATGGGACATGCAGACTTTTTTAAGAATAATGGTAATTTTAAAAAGCTTAGTCAAAACATGGTTGATAAAGCGGCAGTAAATGCAAAGATTGTTGATATGTTAAGAGTTGAATATGGTGAAAAAATCGATGAATATTTGACATCGTTATTGTCAGTTGCAAGCTCTTCGATAAATTCGTTGCAGTATGAATATAAAAAGAAAGAAAATTTGTTTTATTATTTATATGGACATGCTGGTAAAAATGAATGTTATCAAAAGTTTTTATTTGATATGATAAAAGAAGAATTTGAATATTTTGATCCTATTTATCGCGCACAAATTGCAAATGAAGGATGGGCAACATTTGCAGAGTTCAATATTTTAAAAGAGTATTTTAATCCGCAGCAATGGTGGGATTTTGCAAGAAATTTTGGATTAAGGCCTGAAGTGTATAAGCTAGGTTTTGAAATTTATAATTCAATATATAAAGAAAATGGTTGGGGGAAATGCTTAGACGTAAGAATGTGTTGTGATGACATAGCATTTGTGCAAAGTTATCTAAGTCAGAATATCGTTAATATGTTAAAAATGGGTTTTAAAAAAGATTCAGGCAAACTTGAAATAGCAAATATTGACGATGTAATTTCTACTCTTGTGGTGCAAAAACAGACTAAGGGTTGCCCTATTTTTACAGTAGATACTGAAAATTCCGAAAAGAGCGGGAGTTTATATATTTTTTATGAGTGTAAGCCCGGAGAAGAATTAGACCCGCTTAATCCTCGAAATACTGCTTTCTTTAAACAAATTTATAATCTTTGGAGAAACGATATCATCTTTGAAATTTATTATCCCGATTCTATAAAAGGCAAAGAATATTTGTATGATCCTGAAGATAAAATTATGAGAATTTTGTAAAAAAGCGATATTTTATAAAAAAGCTATATTGATAATGGCTTCATACGGTTTTTATCAATTACTGATTAATTATCTCCAGTTTACTATGACTTCATCGGTTCGCCAGTAAGGCAAAATTTTTGTATCTTCAATTTTTTGGCGTTTGCCTGCGCGATATTCCAGTATGCCTTGCCATGCGATCATTGCTGCATTATCAATATTGAACTGGTTCTCTAAAATAAAACATCGCGCGCCGCGTTCATCGCACATTTTTATTGACATTTCTTGCAAACGTTTATTGCATGCAACACCGCCCCCAAGTAAAAGTTCAGATTTTCCGCAATGCGCCATTGCGCGCTCACTTACCTCTAACAGCATTGCATATGCAATTTCTTGCGCAGTATATGCAATGTCTTCTTTTGATTCGCCTTGTTTAAATTTTTGTTTTAGATTTGTCAATAGCCCGCCAAAGTTCAAATCCATGCCTTTTACTAAATACGGAACATCTAATAATTTTTTTCCTTTCAAAGAAAGTTCGTAAATTTTTGGACCTCCCGGGAATCCCAAACCTAAACTTCTGGCAAGCGAATCAAGAAAGTTTCCAATTCCTATGTCGAGAGTTTCGCCAAAGATTCTGTATTTTTCGGCCTCATAGGCGATTATCTGAGTATTTGCGCCAGATGCATAAAGCAACACTGGGTCTTTTGCACCTGTTTGCATCAACCCTATTGAAAGGTGTGCCACGCAATGGTTAACTCCTATTATCGGAATATTATATTTTAAAGATAACGCCCTTGCCATCATTGCGCCCACACGAAGCGCGTGTCCTTGTCCGGGGCCTTGTGAAAATGAAACAAGTTCAATATCCTGCATTTCAACGCCCGCCTGTGAAAGAGCATTGTTAAGCACTTTATCGCAGCAGTTTAAATGATGTTCTCCTAACTTAAAAGGAATCATTCCGCCAGTTTCAGTTGTATAAACATCTCTAATATTGCTAAGAATTTTTTTTTCATCCAATACTGCGACACCGAATGTATGGGCAGTTGTTTCAATACCGAGACATTTCATATATAAGTGAGGATAAATTTAAGCTTTTTAAGAATAGCGGTTTTTTTGTAATATTTAATCGAAATCGACACCGCCAGTTACCGCTTCGTTATAAATTGGCGCATATCTGTCTTGCTCTGTTGGGTTTCTCAGGCACTCATTTTCCATTAAAGAAATAATCAAATATGGGCCATAGTGAAACCCACTGGTGGAAAACGAGATTTTAACTTTTTAAAGTATTATCAAAATCAGAGACTAGCTCGAAATTTAATAGTAAATTATAAAAAGATGGGTTTAGCTCTTAATTAATATGTCAGAATTATCGCAATTGGACTATGAACATTTGATTAAGCGTGTAATTGAGTTTAATCCTAACGCTAACTTAGAAATAATCAAGAAAGCTTATGAGTTCATTAAAAAAGCCCATGCTGGCCAAAAACGCGAGTCAGGTGAAGATTATATTCAGCACCCGTTAAGAGTTGCATATGTGCTTGCAAAGCTTGAACTTAATTCTGTAACTATTGCAGCCGGATTATTGCATGATGTAATCGAAGATACAAATACTACTGCTCAAAAGATTAGAGATGAGTTTGGCGAAGAGATTGCTTATTTAGTGAGGGGCGTTACAAAGATTACAAAATTAAAGTTTGAGTCTAAAGAAGAAAAAAAAGCTGAAAATCTTAGGAAAGTATTGTTTGCAACTGCTAAAGATATCAGGGTAATTTTGATTAAACTTGCGGATAGGCTGCATAATATGCAAACCCTAAGATATTGCGTTCCTGAAAAACGTGAAAGAATTGCAACCGAAACTTTGGAAATATATGTGCCCATAGCGCATAAACTTGGTATTTATCTAATAAAAAGTGAACTTGAAGATTTGTGTTTAAGATTTTTACACCCGGACATTTACACGTTTATTGCTGCCAAAGTTTCAGAAAAAAAAGATGAAAGAGAACAAAAAATTACAGAGCTAATTGAACTGCTTAAACTTAAAATAAATGAGATTGAAATTCCTATTTACGCAATCCAGGGCAGAGCTAAATCTTTTCACAGCATATATAATAAAATGAATAAAAAAAATAAATCTTTTGAAGAGATTTATGACTTGCTTGCTCTAAGGATAATAACTAATAGCATTGAAAATTGTTATAAAATTTTAGGCTTAATACATTCTAATTGGGTATATATCAAATCTGAATTTGAAGATTACATCGCCAACCCGAAACCTAACGGATACCAAAGTATACACACACAAATCATGCTAAATAAAAAACCAGTGGAGATTCAAATCAGGACATTGGATATGCACCGAGAATCAGAGGAAGGCATTGCTGCGCACTGGAGATATAAAGGCACAGATAGAGATAAGAAATTTGACCGAAAGATTAGTTGGCTTAAACAAATATTGGAATGGAAAAGAAACTCAACTAATGCGGTTGATTTTATTGAAACATTGAAAATTGATTTATTTAAAGATGAAATTTATGTTATAACCCCGAAAGGTGAACCTATTGCGCTACCTGAAGGTTCCACCCCGGTGGATTTTGCTTATGAGATTCATACTAATCTGGGTAATTTATGCAAACAAGCTAAAGTTAATAATTTAATTAGGCCATTAGATTATGTTTTGCAAAGCGGGGACATTGTTGAAATTATAACTCAAAAAAAAGTTAAACCTTCAAGACAATGGCTTAATTTTGTAAAAACTAATCTTGCAAAAAGTAAAATAAGGCAATCCCTGGGGCTAGTTATAAAAGAAAAAAAGAAAGATAATTTTCAACATTCAAAAGATTTGTTAGATATGGTTATAACTGATATTGACAAAAAAATGGTCCGGATATCTAAATGTTGCAATATTGAGAACGGAACAAAAATAGTTGGTTTTAAAACAAAAGATAATAGGGTGCATATACATAATTCTGATTGCCCAAATGTCAAGGAGCTTGATCAAAATAAACTAATCAATATGCAATTAACTGAACAAAAAGAAGATTTAATCAAGTTTAATATTACTGTAAAAGACAGAATAGGGATTGCTATGGACATATTATCTGCAATATCTACTAAAGGCATAAACATAAAATCTATTAATATGAAAGAACACAGAGGTAATACTATTGTGTCAATAAAAATTGACATAGCCAAGTTAACTCCTGAACAGCTTAATGATTTAATATTGGAAATAAAAGCTATTAGAGATGTGGTTGATTTAAACCAGATTTAAATTAAATCTAATTAAAGCAATTAACATGATAAAAATTACATCAAATTTAAATTAATTGTTTTAATCGAAATTAATTCTTTTAATTAAAACTGAATTATATTGGGATGCAGAGTATTAAGTTTATGAAGCGATAAATTAAAAATTAGATGGTAAAATAATATTGGTGTATAGTCCCGAAATAACGTAACATCCACTTATATTCTCAAGTATAGAAAATCTAGCAAATTCTATTTAAATCAAACTTTCATATAACTCTTACAAAGATTTTACTAATATGTTACGCTAATTCGTGACCGCTTCATCTTTTCTCCACGGTAAAACCTATAGTCACGAAATAAGGTAACATGCCACGAAATAACGTAACATTTTGACGCCTTTTTAAAGGCGTTTTTTGTAAGCCTCAGAAGGCGTCATGTAATCCAATGCCTCACTTAAACGTTCATCATTATACCATCTAATAAAGTCGTCAATATTCTCAAAACGTTCATCAAATTCCTTATCTAAAATATCAAAAAATTTTTCATTCTTCCCATTTGTTTGAGGATGTCGCTTTTGGGATGGTATGAACACAATCCCCAATTCCTCAAGTGTCATTTGAAAAGCATGGTTTGCTTTACCCTCTTTATCAAATTTATTTGCTATAAATTGGGTTCCTCTGTCACTATTCAAACAATAAGGAATTACGCCATGTTCATTAATAGCATTATATAGAGCAAATAAAGAATTTTTTGTAGTCTCACTGCCTATAATATAACCCATAATCCTTCTTGAGCAGTCGTCAATATATACGAGAATATGCTTTTCAGTCAACTTTATTGATTTTATTTTATGCCAGTCAGTGTGCCACATATAATTTGGAATTGGCCACTCATAGCGTTTGTATTTTCTTGGCTTTCTTCGTTTCAGAAAAGGTTTCTGAAACCCTTCTTTGATCATAACTTGTTCTATCTTACGTTTTGAAACACCAAAACCCTTGCGTTTGAAGACTGCATGAAGCTTGCGAGCACCACATTTATTATTTTTCCATTCTTTGATAACCAAATTACAGAAATTTATATTTAGAGACTCAAATGGTCGCCCAGATTTATGGGTCTCTAATCCATCATTTCCTCGAATTTTGAATTTTTTATTTATTTCCCAAACTGTCTTCCGATTAATCTTCTGTGCTAATGCAATGCGATTAATAGGCATACCTCGTTTGATTTGGTTTACAATCCATTTTCTTTTTTTTTAGTTAATTTTGCCATAAAATTCACCTTCATCATTAAATAATGTCGAGAATTTGTTTAGTCTTTTAAATACTACAAAAAATGTTACCCTATTACGTGACTAAACAGTAAAATAATATTGGCGAAACGTTTATATACCTATAAATTCTATTTTAAACTAATTAAAGTGGATGAATATAGCTAAAGAGAAGAAAATGTTTAATATTGTCCGGGATTACAGGGTCAGAAGTTTTATGGGACTTCTGATAATTTTAATTTTTGCAGGGATATTTGCATCATATTTGAATATTAATAATGGAATTGAATCTGAATCTAAAAAGTTATTATTCTCAATTGAAGTAAAGAACAGCGGGTTTGGATTTGTAATTAATGATGAAGTTAATCCTATAAAATTGTCAGAGATAATTAACAAAGATTATCAAAGTATTAAAAATGAAGCAGGAATAAAATCGGATTTTTGTATTTTTTTTGAAGATCAACAGGGCAATATATTAAACCTTGAAGGAGAATTTGCTAAATCAGGTGATCGGGTTTGTATTGGCAAAGATGTTAAAAATATTTAAAATTTTCATGTCAAAAAGTGATGTTTTTATAAAAAAGCAGGAGGAATACCTTCGGATTTATCTGCTGGATGAAGTCGTCTCATTCGAGTCTTTGTTCGAAAGAAAAAAATTGAGCAATTAATCATCTAATGGATTTTTAATATTGCGAATGTTTTTGTTTGAAACTTTTGTATAGATTAATGTTGTGCTTATATCTGAATGACCAAGTAAATCTCTAATGTACCTTATATCAGTTCCATTTTCTAAAAGATGTGTTGCAAAAGAATGTCTTAATGTGTGAGGTGTAATGTTTTTTCTTATACCTGCTTTTATAGCTACATTTTCTATGATTTTTTGTATAGTCCTTTGTGTATACTTACCACTTCTGTTTGTCAAGAAGATATATCCTTCCTTATTGAGAGTTAAATTCATTAAACCATCTTTAACTTTTAAAGAGAGCATAACAATCCTGTCTTTCTTTCCTTTTGCCCTTTTTAAATGAATCAAGTTTCTGTCAAAATCAATATCATGCCATTTAAGGTTTATTATCTCACTGATTCTTAAGCCAGCTGAATAACATATTTGTATAATTAACCGATGATTAATGTTCTTTGTAACAGAAATAAGGGATTCAATTTCTTCTTTAGAAAGTATCACTGGAAGTTTCTTTTCCCGTTTAAGATTAGGCAGATTGTTAAGAATATCTTGTATTTCTGAGCTTTCTTTTTTGATTGTATTAAGATAGAATTTAATTGCGAAACTTGCAGATCTTACTGTTTCTTCAGAATTACCTTTTTCAATAAGTTCAAGTAAAAATTCTCTTGGCTGTTTTCCTGAGAATACATATTTCTTAATATGGTGCAGATAAGTATCTATCGTCTTTTGTGAATATCCTTTTAGCTTGCACTCTTGAATTACAATAGTCCCAATTTCAGTTTCGGTATAATGTTCTTTGTTCATAAAATCTGGGAAAAACTATTAAATATATAAAATTACGCATTTTATGATTAAACGCGATATTAAGCGTAATAATACTACGCTTAATATATGTTATATTCAATTGGACTTGGCGCGCTATCGATGTATCACAATAATTTCTTTTAGAAGTGG
>JAGVYF010000017.1 GCA_018303425.1 Candidatus Woesearchaeota archaeon
TATTATAAAAAGATATATAAATCATAATATTATAAAAAGATATATAAATCATAAAATATTAAAATATAATATAAATAATATCTATATTTTATAAATAATAAAAATAGATAGAATAGGGGAATATTTTGGAAAAAAGGGTGGTAGAAGAGAATCGCTTATACATTTTTGTAGTAATCCTGCTATTTCTATTTATGATTACATTTAATTCTTTAGAAGTATTTGCTGCTCAAGTTACTGCTTCTTTTACAACTGCCAATGAATTGCCTGCTAATTCTTCCGGTATGGCGATTCAAGATGGATTTACAAATCCAAAACAATGTTCCGGTGGTTCAAGTTTTGATATATTTTCTGATGATTTGAACATGACTACCCATATGTTAAATGCCACAATCCAATGGGATGAGGGAACCGATCCTAATGGTCAAAGTATAAAAACATTTGTTTGTGTTGCAAAAGCTAGAGGTTCCATCGATTTATTAACTAAAAAAAATGAATCAGGCAATACTAAATGCACTGTTTTAAATGCTTGGAGCGAGGATAAATCTGTTGATAATAACAATACAGGCGTAATCTTAAACGTAAATTTTACTTCAACACTTGCAGTAGATTATAATGGTACTTATCACAATTATTACGGCGCATTGATGGCATGGGACGGAACTTATGGTGATGCTAACAGATCAAGTATTGTGCTTTTTAATTTTACAATTCTAAATAAATTTCCAACAGCTGCTTCTGCTTTAAGTCCGACTTCAACCCATGATAGCACTCCGGATTTATCCTGGAGCCCGGCAACTGATGCAGATGACGGTTCTGCGCCAGATGAATGTCCTGCGGATAATATCTCACAGTACACTGCAAAAATTGGAGATTCCGCATATGGCGGGACTGATAGATTGAATACCGCTGTTTCTACAAATGCATATACTTGGATAGCAACTGCGCTGCCTTATAATGATACGATCGTTAGTGGTTCGACAAGTGGTTCATTTTATGCCAGAATAAATGCATCAGATGGGCATACTGGCACAATTGGTCCTAATTATGATGTACTTTTATCATTAACAAATGATATTCCAAGCACAGCTTCAAGTTTATTCTTGAACTTAACTTCCGGTTTACTTAATTCACATAGTCAGGGGCCGCGGATGAATTGGACAGCATCAACTGATACAGATGCTGATACTGTTACATATAATATTTCAGCCAGTACTGCCGGTGCAACCGGCCCGTACACATTGCTTTATAGCAATACAACAACAACGGCCTATGAAGTAAATTTCTTTGGAAAAAAGATTCCATGGGGCAATATTGTAAATGAAGGTAACTGGACCAATAAAACTGTCTATATAAGAATTTATGCTTATGACGATAAACAATCCACACTAAATGAGGGGGCCTATGATGTAACTATTCAATTAACTAATAGGCTGCCGACTCCGCCGACTGCGTTTAATACGACCACAACCCATGATCCAACTCCAAATGTAGCATGGACCGCAGCTACAGATGCGGATGGTGATACGATTTATTATTTATTAAAAGTTGGGGCCACAGATTATGGTGATAAAGAATATTCCCATGTAACAAAAACAGCTCTAAGCGAAACAATACAAAACAGCACAATACCTTGGGGTGTTGCAGGACAAGCAACAGGCTGGAACAATAACACAGTTTATATAAGTTTAATGTCATTTAACACTTTTAATACTAATAACTATACCAGCGCATATTTAAATCAAACAATGCAGCTTACTGATTTTTTACCAAACGTAACTAAGTTGCAATTAAGCGATACTGTTACAGGGTATGGAGATTGTACTAATTCAGTTTGTACTTTAAATCCATTGTCTTACGCAAATATTACTCTTGCAACAATTTTAGATATTGAAGACAAAGAACAGGACTGCAACAATATTACGCCAATTTTATACCTTTGTTTAAATTCTACAGCGTTAACAGGATGCGGTAATAATCTTAATGCAAACTTTTCATGGGCAGTTGACAGCGTACAAACTTTAACTGAAAGCTGCAGATTTACATTTAGTGCGAACATTACCGGTGTTAATAATACCCCTTCATTTTTTATTCCTTCTGGGAATTATAAATACCATGTAAATGTTTCAGGTTTATCCGGTAATGTTAGAGATAAAGATTATGGTAGAAATGCTACCTGGGTGTACGGAACATTATCCTCTGTAAACTATACTGGCGCAGTTACACTTGGTGGCGCAACAATTACATTAGGTTCGTGGAGTTCTGGGAATAATCTTTATTTAATGACTAATCATGGTAATAATATTGTAGATATCAGATGGAATACTACTTATTTAGGTCAAGCAGGCAACTTAATTAATTGGACTCCGGATGGTTCAGATTTCCAAATAGATGATGATAACTCGCAATCTGCAGAAACTTCAGGGAAGATTTATCCCGGAAATTTAACTGCAAATGATATTTATTTCAATCACAGCACCGGTTTAGAAAGGTGTGTTTCATGGGCATGCAGCAGTGCTGCATATAATGAAACAATGGATACATATTACCATATTATGCCTCCCTTAGGTTTGCCTTCAGGAACATATTCCGGTACAATAACTTATAATGTTAATACCCATAATAGTTAAAAATGAAAAGAGGTAATTAAAATGAAAAAAATAATATCAGTATTTATTGCATTCCTTTTAGTTTTACAAATAGTTTCCGCATGGGGCCTTACTCATCCCCAGCCGGGCAATTTGCAGTTGTTGAGGGGAGAAGAAGCGCGTTTTTGGGTTACAATTGATGCTGTGCAAAGTAAAAATGATATGGTATGTAAATTGCAAATGATTAGTGATAGTGAAGTTGAATTTTTATTTGATGTTCAAGAAGAGAGTAGTGAAATTATAATTCCGAAGGGTACGGCTAAAGCATTATACGGCACAGTTTCTTCAAATGATGCCGCTTCATATAAAATGCATAGTTTTCAATTTTGTCCGGATTGTAAAGAAATAGTTACGCAGGAAGAAGGTGTCACTGGTGTGCAAGGAAAATACTGCGTTCCTTTTAATGTTGAAGTTGCAGATAGCAGAACCCGGGAAAATCCTCAAGAACAAATTCCGCCAAAACCTGTTGATTACTTTTGGTATTATGTTGCAGGGATTAGTATAACATTAATTGTATTAATAGCAATATTATTTTTCTTAGTACGGAAATTAGATCATCAAAAATCCGTCACATTAAAGAAATCTAAGGCAAAACCTAAAAAAAAGAGGTAAGCCTCTTTTTTTCTTTTTGTCAAAATCAGTATGGGGACTATCTGTCAATACGCAAGAAATGGCAAAGCCATTTCTGTGCTTAGAATTAAATATTTTTTGGGACGGAAGCATGCTAGTATTAAAATATGAGATTTTGAATATTATCAGAACCTATAAGGTTCTGAGACTTTGCTCATCCCCTGCCTTATTTTAAGCATATGTCAGAATCTTTGATTCTGAGTACGTTCGGACATAGTCCGACGGTCGGAATTTCAACATTATAAATGTTTCGTTACTAATCAGTGATAACCCTGCTTTTTCTAAAATCCGTTATTATGTTCCGGGGCAGTGAATTGACTGAATAACTACGGTAGAGAAAGCGTTGTTGCAGCTTAGTAACAGCTGTGCTTCCTAAGGAGAAACTTAAGGCGTTGCACTCAAAAAGCAGGATAACTAGCCTGCATTTTTTTATTTTTTTGATAGATACCACTCACCACTGGACAAGTTGACGCAAACTTTATATATCTGGATATTTACGCTTATATAAACATAAATAAGGTGATTCGGTGGGAGATACAAAACTTATAAGCGGAACAGCAGCAGCCGTAATAATTGGATTTGGTGCAATTATCTATTCTTTCTTCGGGAAAGATCCATTTGGCACAAAAGTTGTAATCTTCCTGATTGGATGCCTTTTCGCATGGTTAGGGCTTAGGTTTTCAAAGGGATAAAAAATGGCAAAAAAAGTTATATCTCTCAGTGTTGATGAGCATGTTCATGATGAGTATAAAACTATCTGTGAGAAAAAAGGATTAATTGTATCAAGACAATTTGAAAATCTTATGATTGACGAGATAAAAAAGAGCAAGGAGAGTAAAAATTAAGATGGCACCTAATGTAATAAGGGCGATTCTGAACATTGCATCATATAAAAATAATGATCTTAAAAGTTATGCTTCCACATATCTAATCAGAATAAATGCAGTAGGTGAGCAATTAGAATTTTACATAAAGGACGCAATTGCAACTTCTTTTAAGCTCCCACAGGATAAAAAGCAAGAAGCCTACTCTAAAGCTTTTGCATGGCTTGGAAACCAAAACCATCCACCAGATTTAATAATCAAGAACGGGGATGCTTTTGAGATAAAGAAGATAGAAAGCCTGAAAAGTGCACTGGCACTAAATAGTTCGCCTCCAAAAAACAAGCTTTCCTCTAAGGATATAAGGATAACTGCCGACTGCAAAAAATGTGATGGCGGAGATTGGAAAGAAAAGGAATTATTCTATGTTATAGGAAATGCAAAAGGAGGCACGGTAAATTATCTCTTTTTTGTGCATGGAACTTGCTATGCTGCAGACCATGCAGTATATGAAAAAGTCCATAACCCTATCAAAAAGGAAATTGATTCTGTTCTTGACTCTCTTGGATTAGAGAAAGGAGAAACTGTTGAACTTGGAAAAGTCAAAAGAGTTGATCCACTGGGCATAACTGAGCTGCGAATACGAGGAATGTGGAGCATAGATAATCCAATTGAAGTTTTTGAGGATATCTGCAAGCTTGGGGACAATAGATTCCACCTCTTCGCACTTCTAAGAAAGGAAAAATACTTATCATATCCTAAGGAAGATATTAAAGAGATAGAATCTAACAAAGAGATTTCTGTTAAAGACGTTAAAATCAAAGACCCGAATAATCCCGCAAAAATATTGGAGGCGAAGCTTATAACCTTCGTGATAAGATGAAGATTGCATCATTCTTTTCAGGAGCTGGAGGCTTGGATTTAGGGTTTACCAATGCAGGATTTGATATTGTTTTTGCTAATGATAATTGGGATGGCTGCGGGGAAACTTTTGAAAAGAACCACAATCTAAAAATAAATAAAAAATCAATAACTGATATATCACCTGATGAGATTCCTGATGTAATTGGCTTCATCGGGGGGCCACCGTGCCAAAGCTGGAGCTTAGCAGGAGCAATGAGGGGAATTAAAGACTCGAGAGGGCAGTTATTCTATAATTATATAAATTTAATAAAAGAAAAAAAACCATTATTTTTCCTAGCTGAAAATGTTGCAGGAATCCTATCTCCCACACATTTAGCCGAATTTGCAAAGATTGTTGAAGCTTTCAAAAAAATAGGGTACAATGTAACATACAAATTACTTGATGCACAAGATTATGGTGTCCCTCAAGAAAGAAAAAGAGTTATAATCATCGGGTATCATGAGAAATTAGGGAAAAAATTTGAGTTTCCAGAGCCACAAGCAAAAAAGCTAAAATTGAAAGACGCTATAGGCGATTTGCCAGAACCAGTTTCTGCCAAAGAAAAAAATAAAACAAACAAAAACTTGCCTGTTTCCAATCACGAGTATATGAACGGCGGATTTTCAACAATATATATGTCAAGAAATAGGGTTCGAACATGGGATGAGCCGTCATTCACTATCCAAGCAGGAGGAAGGCATGCACCTTTACATCCTCAAGCCCCAAAGATGAAATTTATCGAGCAAAACAAAAGAGAATTTATATCAGGAAAAGAACACCTTTACAGAAGATTATCTGTGAGGGAATGTGCAAGAATCCAAACATTTCCAGATGATTTCATTTTTTATTATAACGATGTTGCAGACGGATACAAAATGATAGGGAACGCTGTTCCTGTCAAGTTTGCCGAAGCGATTGCAAAAAAAATACTCATTGATTTGAAAGGGCTTAATGCTAAAAACAAGGTAATGGCATGGACAGAATCACAAAAGAAAAAAGAAGCAGAATTATGTCCAGTATCAGGTCAGTAAATACTTCTGTTGAAATAAAGTTCAGAAAACTGCTTTTTGCCAACGGATTAAGGGGCTACAGAAATCATTATCTAAATATCATGTCGGAACATATGAAAATAGATTTGGAACTTATAGGAAATCGCTTGAAAAATTTGTAATTTATATTAATGAAGAGGAGACTTCTTCGGAAGAACTTGTCGAACAGAAAGATAAAAATGAAAATGGCTGACATAAGACAAAACGAAACATTAACTGGAGATTACGTTTTATAGTTATGAAAAGAGATAATTTTAAATGTAAAAATTGTGGAAGATCTCCCGCAATAGATATGAGTCTAATTCTTCATGTTGACCATATTAAAGCATTGGCTAATGGTGGAGAAACAGTTCTTGAAAATTTACAAACACTTTGTTCTAAATGTAATATCGGAAAGAGTGATTTAGAATAAATTCTCAAAATATTTATCTGTCACATTTTCGAAACAACATTCTTGAATTGCTCAGACTTAAGACAAATGGAATTCCGATGTTTTAAAACAATACTTTTATATATTCTCATAATATACTACTATTTATTCTATTATGTAAGTATAATTTGGATATTTATTAGATAATTACTTACAAAATAGTATTATTTTAATACAAAATAGTATAAATGGTTAAAAAAAGAGACGGACTTGAGAAAGATTTAGATATTATATTTAGTTCTGATTCTGCAGTATTAATACCCAAGTTGCAATTAACAAAATATCCTAAAGAAGCGCTTTCTCAGTTTATAGAGCTTCTGCAAAAAGATTACCGGCTTTCTAAAGAAGATATAGATTCAATTTTGAACAAAAATGCTGAAGACATACCCATTTCCATATTTAATAATAATAGATTAACGGCATTTGAAGCCGTTGTTAAATTTTTAAGAGAAAATAATGCTCTAACTTTTGAAGCCATTGGCAATCAGTTGAAAAGGGCAAAAAGCACAATTGCTGTTACATATGAGAGAGCTAAAGGTAAATTAAAAAAAGAGTTTATTATTAAATCAAATGATCAATATATACCAATTAGAGAATTACAAGATCGTAAATTTTCAATTTTAGAATCCATTTCTGTCTTTTTAAAAAATAACGCATTATCAAACAATGAAATAGCGAATTTGCTTAATCGTGACAATAGAACAATTTGGACTGTAATTAATCGGGCAAATAAAAAAATAAAAAATGAAAAGAAATTATAAATTTACGGACAGGGTAATTTGGAAAGAGCTTTTAATAGTTTCTTTGCTCTTGTCTGTATTTTTCGTTTCGGTTTATCTCGGCCCTAATATTACAGGTAATGTAATAAATACCGGAGTCTGGATACCTATTGAGGATTCTAACTATATCAATAATACTGCACTGTTTAGCAATTCAATTAATTCTTCACTGGTTTATAATCTTTCAGGAGAAGTAATTTTAACTTACCAGACTCGTGACGACTTCGGTATGCTGGATGTTTACATAGATGGGGCTTTAGCAGACACGATTGATCTGTACTCTTCTATAACTAAATACAATGTTCAAAGAACCTATAATGTTGGT
>JAGVYF010000018.1 GCA_018303425.1 Candidatus Woesearchaeota archaeon
GAAAAATTATCATAATCATACTTACTTAAAAGATTGATTACCTGGCCATTTTCACCAGCTCTTGCAGTCCTGCCAATTCTATGAATATAGTCAGTCGCATCAAAAGGCAAATCATAATTAAATATATGCGTTACATTATCAATATGCAAACCGCGCGCAGCAATATCTGTGCATACAAGAACACCCCTATTAGCATCATTAAACATTTTAATCATGCCAGAACGTTTGTTTTGTGATAACCCCCCGTGGATGGCTAAAGCCCTTACTTTGTTCAATCTTAAGTTTTGAGTTACAAAATCAGTATTTTTTCGGGTATTGCAAAAAACCATAGAAAGACCAGCTTCTTGGTCATTTAATAATTTCAATAATAATGCAATTTTAAAATTTTTAGGCACTTGGTAATATGCCTGCTTTAATTTTTTAGGGTCAACATATTTAACAGCTGAAACTGATTTAGGCTGCTTCATATATTTATCAGCCAATCTTTTAACTTTAGGGGGCATTGTTGCAGAAAAAAATAAAGTTTGCCTGTTTTTTGAACACTGCCTAATTATTTTTTCAACATCTAATATAAATCCCATATCAAACATCCTGTCTGCTTCGTCAAGGACCAATATTTTAATGCCGGATAAATCTAAATTATTTCTTTGTAAGTGATCTAATAATCTGCCTGGAGTAGCTACTACTACATCTGCTCTTGATAAATCTGCAACCTGCGGGGTATATGATACACCCCCAAAAATTGTAATAATTTTTAAACGTTTATATGAAAAAGATTTTAATGATTCCTTAACTTGTTGAGCAAGTTCTCTAGTGGGGGTTAAAACCAGCGCTTGTATACCGGCCTGAGGTTCCACTTTTTCAACAATGCCTGAACCAAAAGCTAAAGTTTTACCTGAACCTGTAGCCGATTCACCAATAACATCTTTACCTTCAATAATCAAAGGTATTGATTTTTCTTGAATGGAAGTAGGCTTGGTAATACCAAGATCTTCTATTTTAATCAATAAATTATTACTTAATCCAAATTCTTTAAATTCAGTCATTTTTTAAATAATATAGCAATTGTTTAGAAAAAGCGAAATGCGTTAACAAATGCTCTCTCTGACTATATGTTTTATTATATATTATAGAATAAAGGGGGGTATATAAGGATTGCGGTTTAGTTTAGTTTGGTTTAGAAATTTTTAATGTATTTAATAAAACTGTAAAATTAAAATTGTGATTGAATGTTATAATCTAAACTATAAATAATTATAAACCAATTATTATTGGGTTAGTCAGATGTCAACGCGCCAGTTTTCAAATAGATGGAGCAATCCGTTGTTTCCACCTGATAAAATCTCCGAAATAAGAAGCATACAAATTGAATTGGAAAAAAAAGGAATAAAGACATTTGCAACACATATCGGCGCACCTGTTCCTCGAATTGAAAATTATTTTCCTGCGCTTTATGAAAAGACAAATAAAATTCTCGAAAAGCTAACATTAAGCTATGGAAATTTACAGGGGGAGCAAGAACTAAGAGAAGCTTATTCTGCTTTAAGAACCAATGTCTCTTCAAAAAATGTTGTAGTTAACGATGGGGGCGCTTCAAAAAGCATCGGTAACGTTTTACAGTTAATAGTTGATACAAATAAAACTGAAGTTGTAAGACCTGAACCTGGATGGGTAGTATACGACTTTATTATTAATAGCCAATCGGGTTTAGCAGTGCCGGTTAAATTTTTTGATGATTCAGGCAATTTTACTGCTGAAAATCTTGAAACTAAAGTAAACAAGAACACGGCGGCTATACTTGTAACAACACCAGACAATCCTACTGGAAGAGTGATTAATCAAGAAGATTATGAAAAAATTGAAAAAATCGCTGCAAAAAACGATACGTGGATTATACTTGACGAAGTTTACTGGCATCTTAATTTTACTGGCCAAATTAAAGAGTTAATAACTAACTATGAACAAACTATAAGGCTTGACTCTACATCTAAATGGCCAGCTGCCCCGGGCATTGGACTTGGAATTATGATTACACAAGATAATGATTATATAAAAAATAAGTATGGTGTCAGTGCCCTTGAAGCATTAACAAGGATTAATCGAGGGCAAGGCACAATTAGAAAGCCATCACAAGCAATGGCTCTTGCAATATTTAACGAATTAAATGAAAACCCTGATTTGTTGTCGAAAATCACAGAATCACAAAATAAAAGAAGGAATGCTGTACTTGAAGATTTAAAAATCCCTTTATCTGAAATTGGCTGGAAATTATTGGGAAATTTAGATGGCGCAATATATGCATGTTTTGAGACTGGAATAAATAATCCAGAATACGCTAAAACATTTTTACAAAAAACTGGAATTGCGCCAGTCCCATGGGGGAGTGGCTTAATTAGGCTTTGTTATGGGGCAGTAAGTTTAGAAGAGATTAAAGATATGTCCCAAATAATAAAACATAAAAAGGATGAACTCCAGAATATGTATAATGATTTCAGAAAAAATTAAACAAGAATTAAATAATCTTGCATGCAAAAAAAACGCAGAAATTTATTCTAATTTTTTTAAAAGCAGAAAAGGAGAATATGGGGAAGGTGACAAGTTTATCGGCGTAACTGTACCAGAACAAAGAAAGATTGCTAAAAAATACATGCATGCCCCATTAATGGATTTGGTTGAACTAGTTTCTAGCGGCATACATGAACACAGATTAACAGGATTTATTATTTTAACATATCAATTTGAAAAATATCCTGAACAGCGCAAAAATATATTTAATTTTTATGTCAAGTATCATAAATATGCAAATAACTGGGACATTATTGATGTTACTGCTCCGCGCATAATTGGACAATACCTGCTTGATAACAATAAAAGTTTATTGTACAAATACGCCAAATCTAAAAATATGTGGGAAAAAAGAATTTCAATTGTTTCCACAATGGCATTTATTTATAATAATAAATTTGATGATACGATTAAAATTTCTGAAATACTTTTACATGATAAACACGATTTAATACATAAAGCAGTTGGTTGGATGTTGAGGGAAACCGGTAAGCGAGATGTTAAAGTTCTTGAAACATTTTTAAAAAAATATTCACGGGTTATGCCCAGAACCATGCTGCGTTATTCTATTGAAAAATTTAGTAAAGAGATGAGAAAAGAGTATCTAATGAAATAGCTTATTCAACTCCGCGTTCAAAATGCCCTTTTGTAAAACCTTTGCTTATTTTCTTATCTTCAAAATCTATGCCTTTGATAATCTTTTGATAAACTTTAACAAAACGAGTAACATCTTTTGATAAATCCAGATAAAAATAATTAATATTTTCATTAATACAATCCTGCACTTTGCTGAATAGTCCCAATTGTTTAGAATTTAATATTTCAGTGCAACCATTATATTCCCTCACTTTAAAGTGTCTGCCCTCATCGTCAACCAGTTCAGGGGCTTTAAGTTTTTGTTTTGAAGTCATAACTACAATATTTCCATGTGCATGCAAAATAAAATTTTTGTTCCGGAACTCTTTAAGGTCATCAAAACACAACTCCGGTGATATAATAGGCAAACCGCCATAGCTTGCCAAATCAAGATCATTAAAGCAGTTAAATGAATAATCTAAATGCAATTGATACTTTTTTAAGAAGGGCAATAATCCTTTATTACCGACTAGTACCCCCGCAGGATTTACTTTTTTGATTTTTTTAACAATTTCTTTTATCTGCGCATCAGACAAAATCCTTGGTGTGAAAACAAAAAATTCGGCATTTTTAATTAATGATTTTACTTGTTCACAGTCCTCTTTCAAAATATCATAATAAATAACATGCGCTTTTGCTTTATCAGCTTCAATTGCAAAATTCTTATTATAAACCTTAACAAAAAGTTTGGGGGAATCCACGTTTTTATTTAATTCAACATATGGTAAAATAATTTTACGTTTCTTTGTTTTTGATATAAGATGAGGAATCTCTTCGCCAAGTTCTGCAGTTAATTCATTTGAAGCTTTTTTATAAATAGGAACTTTATCCATAATTAAATCATTTATTTTTACTATATCTCCTGGAAAAGCAAACTTTACAGATTTATAACCGTTTTTCATATTTTTTACAACATGTTCATTAAAATCATTATTTTGCCAAATATTTATAGTGTCCCCCTTATTTAGTCCATGCTTAAGCTTAATTTCTCCATTGACCAACTGCCCCAAAAATAGTCCTCTGTTAGAAGACATTCTGGAGTCAATAATATTTTCTTCAAAACCAAGTCCAGAAGTAAATTCTCTATTAAATGCAAGTTTAAGAAGGTCTATATCAGATTCTTCAATTTTAAAATCCCCTTTATAATATAAATCAATATATTTCCGATAAATTTTTGCAACAGTTGCAACATATAAAGGACTACGCATCCTGCCCTCAATCTTAAATGTTGAAACCCCTGCTTTAATTAAAACCGGCAACTGTTCAAGAGCGCAAAGGTCCATCGTACTTATTGAATATTTATTGTTGTACCTTTTCCTGCAAGGTTGAGCGCATCTCCCCCTGTTAGCGCTTCTGCCTCCGACAACTGAAGAAAATAAACATTGCCCGCTATATGAAAAACATAAAGCGCCATGCACAAATATCTCTGTCTTGTATTCTTTAGAAAAATGTTTAATTTCAGGCAAAGAAAATTCCCTCGGCAAAATTATTCTCTCAACGTTTTTAGGCACTGAAAAAGTATTAGTGATAGTTGCCTGCGTGGACATATGTATGAGCATTGAAGGAAAATTTGTTTTAATTGCGGGAATAAACGCTGAATCCTGAATAATAACCCCGTCCACTCTTGCAGAATATGCTATATTCATCTGTTCAAAATATTCATAAAGTTCATGGTTCTTTACAAGCGTGTTAAAGGTAACGTAAACTTTAACTTTATGTTTATGACAATATTCAACAGCGCTCCTAATATTTTCTTCATTAAAATTTTTAGCAAGGGTTCTAGCCCCAAATTTGGTTAAGCCTAGATAAACTGCATCAGCACCATTGTTCACTGCAGCTCTCAAACAGGCATTATTTCCTGCAGGTAATAGTAATTCTACTTTGTTCATATCGGAATGATAAAATTAAAGGTTTATAAGGTTAAGTGAAAATTTTACTTTTTATTCCCATCTTCCAGATCTTTTACAACTTTTTTAAAAGCTTCAATCTGCCTATCTGTAAGATTATTAAACCTTAAATAACTAGATTTAATACTTCTTAAAAAAATGTTCTGCTTATAAAATTCTTCCGGAATGTTAAAAAGTTCTTTAAAATTAGGGTCCTCTATCTCTTGATCAAGCTCTTTCTTTTGGCAATCATAACAAACGATGAATTTATCGCTTTTAGATGAAATCACATATTTCTGTTTGCATCTGATGCATTTTTGTTTAAATTGAACTTTAGCCATTATATGTTTTAATTTTAAAATAAAGTTAACGTCGGTTCGTGTAATCTAAAATTCTATAAGCCAACCAAAGATTGCAAAATCTAATTAGATATAACACTTCACTGAAGGGCGTTAACTTTTAATAAGCAATGTTTTAAGCTTTAATTTTTTTATATGCAAGAGAGATAATGATTATTAATTCAACCAGGATCACAAACGGCCTAAATATTCTTGCCATATCTCCATAATAGATTGCAGTCCCGATAAAAATAGATAAAATGCCGCCAAGCATAAAACCTGTGCCTATCCATTCATTTAACTCGTTCTTTTTTAGAGGTAAATATATTGCTAATGAAATTGCAAATAAACCAAAAATTGAAGATAGTATAAAATAGACTAAATTGTGTTTTTGCATTGAATCTTCAAGTTCAAGAGAGCATAAATTGCATTCTGCAAGTATTGGGCAACCTTCACTATTATATTGATAATCAATATAACCCTTACATTTAGGCAATTCAACTGGTTCACATTCAGCAGGTTTTTCCTTAAAAGGAATTGTTCTTCCATATTCGTTGCAATAATCCTCATACCTTGGCTCCGGATAAACTGCATCAACAAAACTATGGACAAAAACCCCATAAAGGATACCTATAACAAAAATAATGAGAATCTTGCGAATATCTACCATAATTATAAAATAAGCCTATAATATAAAAAACTATCTATCAGATTAACAAAATGTAGTATACATAAATTATTGCACCCCTTTTTTTTAGAATATTAATCTAGATTAGATTAAATTAGAAATTAATAAGACCTATAATAATTTTAAATTATAAAAATACTTCAATCTATTTACAAAAACATATATACTGCACTACCATAATATTGATAAATACTAAAATTCATATAATTTTAATGGAAAAGAAATTTGAATTAATGTTACGTGCGCAATTCAAGATAACAAGTTTAAAATTTGAGGATTATGTAAAACCAGATAATAATCTTAATTGGCATAAATTAATTGATTACATTGTTACTGGAAAAAGAGTTAATCTTAAGTTATTTGAAAAAATTTTTGAAATAGGACTAAAATTAAGTAATACTGCTGAACAAAAAGATTTTTATGATGCTCTTAATTCTAATAAACCTTATGATAAATTTCAATCACCTCCCTTAATTTACGCAGTTAGAAATAATAATTACAAACTTGTTAATTTTCTGCTGAATATAGGTACAACAATGAGCGGGATTTTAGGTATAGATGTAAATATAGTAGGGTTAGATCGAAAAAACGCATTGTTTATAGCAATTGAAATAAATGATGTAGAAATGGTTAAACTTCTTCTTACCGCCAGTAATCTCTGGAATAACTATGGTTGTAGTAAGAGTTACACAACTCCATTAATAAAAGCATGTATGAATAACAATATAGAAATAGTCAAACTACTCTTAAAAAATCCGATTGTTGTAGATATAAATCAACAGGATCACTATCTTAAAACTGCATTAATGTATGCATGTACTTACAATAATCTAGAAATTGTTAAATTATTATTATCAAGTCCAAGATTAAATATAAATAGCCAAGATTTAGAGGGAAATACTGCATTAATTTGGGCAATGCAATATCGAAATATAAATATAGAAATTATTAGACTTTTAATCAATAGATTTGATACAGATATAAATCATATGAATCATAATAAAACAAATGCAATACTTTTGGCACTCCATCAGAAACGTAAAGACATATTTAAACTTCTTAGTGAACATAAAGGAGTATTACCTGGAAGGGATAGATATTACTATGTGACAAATAAGGATGGCAGTGAAACTATTATCCCAGTTACCTGGGAAAATATGGGAAAAATGTAAAATAACCTTTTTTTTAATAAAAAAGATATAACTAATTTTCTTCCAATTTTAAATTAAATGATGAAGTTTATGCAAAACATTTATATAATTTAAAATGAGCAAATGAGCATGAAAATCAAAACATTAATAATAATTATTTTATTATTTGTGTCATCAATATTATCCGGTTGCGAGAAAGGACCATACAAGCCAGAAGGTACTATTGGCGTTCAAGAATTATTAGAAAA
>JAGVYF010000019.1 GCA_018303425.1 Candidatus Woesearchaeota archaeon
ATTAAAGAAGGTTTAGTTAGTCAACGCATTAATCCTGAAAATGCCGGCAATGAGTTAATAATTCGGCTTCAAGATTTAATGAATTTATTTGAAATGGTAAGGTTATGGGCTCAAAAAACCGGGAATGATTTAGTAGTTAGGGAATCAAATAAATTAGTGGAAAAAGTAGGTGGTGAAATTAAAACCATGGCTACAGTGATTGATGGGGTATATAAAATAATTGAACAAGCAGGATTACCTGTTTCTGGATTAAGGAAAATGCTGCCATTTGGAAATAATGATTCAGTAAGAGTTGATGCTTTAGTAGATAACCTTCAAACTCAAATAAAACAAATCGAAAATTTAGAGAAAAGTGTATTACTATTGACTTCTGGTGCGGGACTGGGCGGAATTTTTGCAGAGATGCGTCCAGTTATCAGTAAATTAGAAGGGCAGTTGCTTCGTTTTGATGTATTATTTAATAAACTCAAATTGGCATCAAAAGCAGCAACCAACATAAATGGGCAGGAAATTAAAAATTTGCTGACTAACTTAGTAAACCATGATAATGAAATGGCAATAGAGATGGAAGAGTTGGGTGCATTATTAAAGAAAGGAAATCTAATTCATGAATCTCCGCTTTTCGTTGAACTTTATAATAATTTTTCAAATTTTAATAATCAAATTACAAATAGTTTAAGGTTTGGCGGTTCAGATTTAAATTTATTAAAAAAAGAATTAGCAAAAGCAGTAACTATGCTTCCTAACAATAGGCGAGACCGGTTCATCAACAACTTAATCAAAGAATTAAATGCGCTAATAAACAGGTAATTTTTTTCAAAAAATGAAAAACAAATTTTTAATATCAAACATATTGGTGTTTCTGCTTAACATTATTCCAGTTAATGCTGCAATATTAGATTCTAAAGTTTTTAGCAATGTCAGGGAAATTTTATTAATACTATTTAGGGTGACCGATTCATCTACCGAAACATTGTTACTTTTTGCAAGAATATCCATTTTTATGTTTGTAACTATCCTAGTTTTTGCTGTGCTTGATAAATATTGGAAAAGACAATCTTATGATGAATCCTCGAGCAGAGGTTCTTTACTTATCGCTTTAGTTTTTGGGTGGAGTACTTCAATATTGTTACCAAAAGAAACACTTTTGTTAGTATATGGAGCATATTCTTCAATTTTAATATCTTTATTGTTTTTATTGCCTGCAATTGGTTTATTATACTTAAATTTTAAAATTTTGCCCGGATTGGGGATAAGTGATATATTTTTGGCATTAAGCAGGCTCTTAATTTTTTCTTTAATATTGCTTTTATTAGCAAGCATGCAGACAGGTTTTGAAACCATATTTGAATCTACAAGTTCTCAAGAGATAAGAGATGCAGCAGAAAATTTTATGTTCATTAATAATATAGCAATATTAATTCTAGTTGTTGCTTTAATAGTTTTATCTATTTACTTTTTATTTGAAGTATTTTCATTAATTTCAGGAAGCTGGGCTGGGACAACACTTCAACCTGGAATTGGGGTGGGAACAACACCAACTCCAAATATCCCGGCTTCGGGTGTAACTGCTCCAGTCAACCCGGTTGGGGGAACAAGCACGTTACACGGAAATCTCGGGACAGGGACAGTTCCAGGTCAGAGTGTAAGTACTGCATCTCCGGGTTCAAATGTAAGTACTGCATCTAATGCTCCAGCCAGTGCAGTTACTAGCGCTGCAAGCGCTACATATTTCAAAATTATAAACCATGCCTCAGGTATGGCGCCACATTTACCTTTATTGGGGACGGCATTAGCCCCTGTAATTAAAGCAATTGATACTGCAAAAACCACTGCACAAGCTGCTGAAAACGGGACTTCAAATCCTGCTGCAATAGGGGATGTAAAAAAAGAAATTGACAAAAGCATTGCAGTTGTTAATCAAGTAATCGATAAAGGATTAAATGTAATTGGCGAAATATTTGAAATTGATATTGAAAACAAAATAGCTTCAGAATTAAAAGAAGCAACCCAGGACATCAAAGACGGCATGAAACAAATTATTGCAGTTGCTGGAACAGCAGATCCGCTGATTCAAAGACTAATTGGATTAATCCACAACCAATTTAAGAGGCAAGACAATATTATAGCGGCTTTAGTTGCTCGTAAAACGGATTTTGTTAAAAGTTTGGCCGATATGAAAAAGCGTAATGGGGTAATTTGGGTATTTTGTGAAAATATTTACACGCGCGCTCAACAATTAGGCGATAGATCGCTTGAAAAAAAAGTTAAAAAGTTACAGAAGGCTATTGAAGATGAAATAAAACTTATTGACCTTGAACTTCAAAAAGCAGCTGAGGCAAAAAAAACATTGTATCTCCCAATTTCTTCATTGAAAAAACTATTGCCTGGTAAATCAGATTTAACAAAAGTAAAATTATTTGTTGAAGATTCACAATATTTAAATTTGCAATTAGAAGATTTAAGTCAGAAGTTATTGATGTTGTCCAAAAATGCCGGTGTTATGGATGTGAATGGTTTAAACAATAAAATTGATAAGTTGATTGATTTGCTGCTGCAATATTTAGCGCAAGATTCTAATATATTTAATATGGCTCCTGCAACGAATAAAACTGATTATTCAAATCAGCTTGCAAAATTTGCATTTTTAGCAATAAGCTGTAAAAAATTTATGGATGAAATTAAAATAGTTCTTGAAAAAAGTCGTTTAGAAGAACCTGAACTTTTTAAGACCTATTACAATTCATTTAATATGTTTTATGATGAAATTAAAAGAGTTAAAAATAAACTTGTTATTTCAACAGACAGATATTCTACCGGTTCAGCCCGCGCTGAGTTGTACAGTGGAAAAAGGAAAATGATGCCTAAAGGCATAGGCCAAGGCATAAACTCTTACATTGAAGTTTTAAGAAAGATGAAACGATAAAAATGATAATCACGATTTCAGGTAAGGCTGGTTCAGGCAAATCCACTATTGCAAAACTTGTCGCCAAGAAACTTAATTTTAAACATTATTCAATGGGGGACTTGCAACGCAAGTACGCAAAAGACAGGAGTCTTACTATTGAAGAGTTGGGAAGGTTAGAAGCCGAAGATGATACTATTGATAGAGAGGTTGACGCATCTCAATTAAAGTTAGCTAATGAACAGGATAATTTTGTTATTGATTCATGGTTAGGTTTTTATTTTATCCCCAGTTCAATTAAAATTTTTCTGACTTGCGACAATAAAATTTCAGCGCAAAGGATATTTGAAGACATTAAATCTAAAAAAAGAGATTTATCTGAAAGGCCCGTAAAAACTGCTAAAGAAGCGCAACAAATTCTTGAAGAGAGGATGGAAGTCAACATGGAAAGATGGAAAAAGTATTATTGTGTTGATTTTATGGATTCTAAAAAATATGATTTAGTGATAGACACCTCTAAACTTAACATACAAGGTGTATTGGATAAAGTTTTAAAATTCATAAAAAATCGTGTTTAGTAAACCGATACTTTTATAAATACTCCCCCATAACCAAAGATATACTTCTTATGAAGATAAATCATGAGGTAGTTTAATATGGATAAAATACAAGAAAAAGATTTTATTGAAATTGAATATACTGGAAGGTTAAAAGGAGAAGGCTTTGTATTTGATACCACTGATTCGAAAGAAGCAAAAAAAGCAGGAATATTTAACGAAAAAATAGATTATGCGCCAGCAATTATCTGTGTAGGTGAATCCCAACTTATTGGTATGTTGGATAAGAAGCTAATAGGAAAAGAAGTAAGTAAGGAATATAAAATTGAGCTTGTTTCTGAAGAAGCTTTCGGAAATAAAGATTCAAAATTGCTTAAACTTATACCGGTCTCAGTATTTAAAAAACAAAAAATTAACCCTGCTCCAGGTATGCGGGTTAACATTGATAATGCATATGGGATTATAAGAACTGTGACAGGGGGTAGAATTTTTGTAGATTTTAACCATCCATTGGCCGGAAGAGAAGTCATTTACTCTATCAAAATTAATAGAAAAGTTGAGCATGATGAAGAAAAAGTTAAAGCATTAATGAAACTTGAGCTTGGAATTAAACCAGAGCACATAAGTTTAAAAAATGGTGAAATATCCGTTGATTCCAAAATTGAAATACCTGATGAATTCGCAGATATGCTTAAGCAAAGGTTCAGTGAAATGATCCCTTCTGTGAAAAGCATAAAATTTGCGTTTAAAAATAAAGAGACTTCAAAAGCGAATTTAGGCAATAAAAACGTTTAAATACTTTAGCAGTATTATATTATTAGCAGCATTATATTATTAAGTTAGTGTAGAGGTGGGTAAATTGGATATGTATAATCATCAAAATGGGGTTGTTAGACAATCTCAGACTCAAAAATCTGACGTTGATGCGGAACTTGAAGCATTATTATCTCAGCAAAGGGCTAGTATCAAAGTTATTGGTGCAGGCGGCGGTGGTAATAATACTATTAGCCGGATTAGCGAGGTTGGTATCAAAGGAATTGAAACTATTGCAATCAATACTGATGCTCAAGATTTATTATATACGACTGCCGGTAAGAAAATCCTTATCGGCAAGGACACAACGCGGGGTTTAGGGGCAGGTTCAATCCCTAAAGTGGGGGAAGAAGCTGCGCGTGAATCTGAACAAGAGATCAAACAATCATTACAGGGCTCAGACATGGTTTTTATCACGTGCGGGTTAGGGGGAGGAACCGGGACAGGTTCAGCTCCGGTAGTGGCTGAGTTAGCGAAAAAAATTGGCGCTTTAACTGTAGCAATTGTTACAATGCCTTTTAGTGTTGAAGGCCAAAGAAGGTATCAAAATGCAGTTTACGGTCTTGAAAAGCTTGAACAGATTGTTGACACGTTAATAGTTATTCCAAATGATAAACTTTTAGAACTGGCACCCGATTTGCCGTTAAGCACGGCATTTAAAGTTGCTGATGAAGTTTTAACAAATGCTGTTAAAGGTATTGCTGAAATGGTAACTAAAGCAGGTTTAGTAAATTTAGACTTTGCAGATATCAGGGCGGTAATGAGTAACGGCGGGGTGGCGCTTATTGGCGTTGGTGAATCAGATTCCGAAAACAGAGCAATTGAAGCAGTGCATAAAGCAATTGAAAACCCTTTGCTTGACGTGGATATTTCGGGCGCGAATGGGGCTTTGATTAATGTCGCAGGAGGGCCCGATATGACGCTCGAAGAAGCGCGTAAAGTTGTTGAAGCGGTTTCAGAAAAACTTGATGTAGATGCAAGAGTTATTTGGGGAGCCCAAATTTATGATGATATGGAAAAAACAATTAGAGCGATGCTAATTGTTACAGGGGTAAACTCTGCCCAGATTTTTGGTCCTTCAAAAATGACTGTTGACAAAAAAAAGAAAGATATTGAAAATCATTTAGGGATAGAATTTGTAGATTAAGATTGACAGCGGATAAAACAATGCAACAAGAAGATTCAGCAAATTCATTGAAATTCAAGGTAAAAAGATTTTTAGTTGAATGTAAAAGAGTTTTAGTGATTACAAAAAAACCAGACTATTCCGAATTCCAGGGAATTGTCAAAGTTTCAGGTTTAGGCATTTTATTAATAGGGTTTATTGGCTTTTTGGTTAATTTGATTTCAAATTTCATAATGGGATGGTAATAATGGAAGAACAACAAAATACAATAATTTTTGGATTAAGAACAACTGCAAATAGAGAAGATCAAGTTATGGATTTCATACACTCTAATGTTTTAAAGAAGAAATTAGAGGTTTATTCAATTATAAAACCGCATGGAATGCGCGGTTATATATTTTTAGAAGCAAAAACTAAATTAGATGCAGAACAAGCTACTTTTGGCATCCCTTATGCGCGGGGAATATTAAGAAAACCTGTTGAATATAAAGAAATTGAACATATGCTTGAACAAGTCAAACTAGAGGTTAATATCCGTAAGAATGATATTGTTGAACTTATTTCAGGTCCATTCAAGCGTGAAAAAGCAAAAGTTACAAGAGTTGACAAAACCAAAGAAGAAGTTGTTGTGCAACTTTTAGAATCAGCTGTCCCAATTCCAGTAACAGTTAAACTTGACACTGTTAAAGTTATTAGAAGAGATTCTGATGATAAAGAAGATGGGGAATAAAATATTTAATTTTTATTACTTCAGGGGTTTAATAATCCGTAGCTTGCTACGATAATTAATTAAACACATAAAGTTAAAAAATACCCCACAGCTTGCTGTGGTTGGGATTTTTATTATTTTTTTTGTGTTCATGAAACCATATTTATGAAATCGAAGGTTTTATAAACTAAACTTAAATCTCAAGTATTATGGCAAAACAATCAGTTGATGTATTAATCGAGGGCGGTAAAGCTACAGCTGCGCCACCATTAGGTCCTGCATTAGGCCCATTAGGCGTAAATATAGGCCAAGTTGTAGCTGAGATTAATAAAAAAACTGAAAGTTTTAAAGGTATGCAGGTTCCTGTAAAAGTAACTATTGATTCTGAAACAAGAGAATTTATCATTAGTGTAGGCACCCCGCCAGCATCAGCTTTAATTAAGAAAGAAGCAGGTGTTGACAAAGGCGCAGGCAATCCTCTAATTGATAAGGTTGCTGATTTAAAAATTGAACAAATTATAAAAATAGCTAAAATGAAAGAAGACAAGCTTTTGGGTAAAGGCTTAAAAGAGAGAGTAAAAGAAATTATTGGAACTTGCGACTCTATGGGAATTCTTGTTGAAGGCAAACAAGCTCGTGAAACAATTGCAGATGTTAATACTGGTACATTTGACGAAAAAATTCTTTCAGGTAAAACTGAATTAACAGTTGAAGAGTTAAAGGTTCTTGAAGAGGAGAAAAAGAGATTAAAAACTGAAATGGAAGCAAAACATGCTGAATTTGAAACAACTGCAAAAAGTATAATTAAGTCTATGGAGAAAAAGCCTAGAAATACAATTAAAGCAAAATTGCTCGAGATGAAAGTTCCAATGAGCATCATTGAAGAGTTATTGCCTGTGGAAGCAGCAGCGCCTGTAGCAGGAGCAGCAACTGCGGTTAAGAAATAAATTTAATTAATTCTATTATGGTTTGATTAATATCATCATTTTTTATAACTAAATCGTATTTGATTTCATCTAATGAAAAAGAATATTTTGGATCATAATATCTTATCAGTATTGTTTCTGTTACTTGATTATACTGCCGATTTTCCATTTGTTGCATCAGCTCATCAACAATTTTTTTAGTTAAGGATTGTTTAAGTTTTGGTATAACCTGCTTAACTTGTTCAATTTTTTCAGGAGTATTTAGATATTCTTCAACAATATGGTTTATTCTCATATTCATCGAACATTCAATTTTTACATGCAACCCCCCTTTCATTGCTTGATATATTTTTTCTGGTATAATCGAGTTGCCAACTTTGCGGCTTTCACCTTCAATGATTATATATTTTGTATTTTCTAATTTTTTGAATTCATGAAATAAGAGATTTTCAAACATTTTTTGATTTCTGGGGATTAAACCAATTCCTCCGAATAAAGAACTTCTGTGCTGCGCAATCCCCTCTAAATCTATTTTAGGCATATTTATTTTTTGAATTATTTTTGTTTTTCGTGTTCCTGTTAAACCATGTATTACAATCAGCCGGGGTTTAACATGATAATTATTCAATTTATTTAAAATATAATTTCTGTATGCTTTATACCCGTTTTCAAGCTGTATTGCTTTATAATTTCCTTTTTCAAGAATTTCCGTTATTACTTTAGAACGCATACCTCCTCTTGAACAGTATACAATTAAGTTTTTATCTTTGTGCTGTTTAAAAAATTTCAAATATTCGCCAATTCTGGGTATAAATATTTCTTTTCCTTTTTCAATAGCGGCTTCAGAACCATTTTTTCGGTATAGCAGTCCAATAATATGTCTTTCATCATTACTCAAGATTGGCGCATTTATTGCGCCAGGAATATGTGATTCGTTGTATTCTTTAGGTGTTCTTGTATCTATTAAAACATTATTTTTTAATTCTAATGCTTCTTCAACTTTTAATAAATTAACCATATTAACTGTTATAATCCAGTTATTTTAATAAATTAACTGATTGTTGGGGAGTATTATATATAATTCAAGTTCCTCACGCAAAAAAATTAATTATCTCGTTTTTTATCAATAAGTTCTTTAATTTTTTTAGTTTCTTCTTCAACTTTGACTAATAAAGAAATATCACTAAAATGTTCTTCCGCGCATTCATTGCAATAACATTCAGATGAATCCTTAATACAAAATAAGGCAGGCTCATAACAGATGATGCATTTTTTCCCCATAACAATGATATTATAAGTGATGATTTATAAAATTAACGGTATTATTCAAGTAAAAAATTAAATGCGGAAAAGTAAGTTTTTCCATGCAAAATCTGATTTTACAGATATTAAAAATAACATTGCAAACTTTATTAATAGGCAAGTCAAATTCTATTTTTGACAGGGAGATTCTCTATTTAGAATTAAGTTTTACTTTTTTATTTTTTTGGCAGGCTTTTTATTTAATTTTGTCTTTGGCTGTTTTTTAAAAATAAAATAAACCATTAACCATGCGCTGCCTTCAAGTATAAAGTAAATTTCTGCGAAATATGCGAGTACGAGAATAATTCTTGGAATTACCATGTTAAGTGAGAATGATCCCGGTTGCCAGAAAATCAATAGTTCTAGGACAAGTAATAAAGCTACGTATATTAGGCCAACTGCAATTCTTAATTTGTAATGAATCCTTTTTCCGAATACAAAGCCATGCAATGCCCCAACTAAAAAACAGGTTAATGCCAATGATACTATAGATAATAAGGTATAATCTTCAGAAAAATAACTTAAAAATCCTGTAATTATTATGTTTACAAAAACAATTAAAAATAAATTAATCCAGATAGTATCTAACCATTGCTTTTTTATCATGTTCACCATGCGTTTGTTGCGCTTGAATCTGCATTTGATTGACTTGAACCGCTATTTGAGCCAGAATTTGGTGCTGTTATCACTTCGGCAAATTCAGTTATATCTGCAAATCTGTTGCAGGTGTTTCCTACACTTGACCTTAAACAAAGTTTGTCGTAATTTTTTGTTGAATACTGTATAAATGCAGTTTCACCGACATGGTTTACTGCGCCCTGTTTACTTTGGTCCTGTTTAAATATAGCAACTTGCAATGCGTTACTGCTAAATAAATCTATATTATATGTAACCCTATCTGTTTCTTTTTTAGGTTTGATTTGTAAAGTTATTTTATAAAGATATTCTATATTACCTTCAGGGTTAATAATTTTGGTTTTTTCTCCTTCAATATGCGCAACAAGATTTCCAAGCAACGAGCTATCAACAATTATTCCTTGGCTTGAACCTGCTTTTTTTATAGTTTTGTCGCAGATGCCCGCGGGGGGTTCACCTGTGATAAACTGGCCAAAAGATCCCTGGAAGAATCGTTCAGACCATTCAAAACCATTTATACCCAGTTTATCTGCTAAATACCTCCCTGCTGTTGCTCCTTCATAAATCGTATCCATTCGCTCATAGAATGTGCGGGAATCCCAACGTTCTTGTTCGAATTGCCTTATTATTTTTTTTGCAAGTTCAAAATCAAAATCCGGGGTTTCTCCTGCTTTTTTCCTGGCTTCTGCATCAGCAAGCCATGAATTAGAATCTGCAATAATTTGGTCTTTTTCTTGGTTTTCTAAATTGCTCATTAAAGAAGGGTTATTGCCATATTTCACTAATTCTTCATGCCGTTCTTCTATTTTTTGTGTAATACTTGTATCGTACTCCTTATATGCGGATTGTAACTTATATAAATTTGATAATGGGGTAGTTTTGTCAATAGAACTTGTTATTGTAGATATTATTATCCTAATTTTATTTTTTTGTTCATCTGTAAATTCTACTGAATTATCTTTGGCTTCTTTTATCAGAAGAGTTAAAATTGCATCTACTTCTTTAATCTTAGATTTAATATTTTGAGAGGGTTTAGAACCAGTACCGATTTGTGTTACTTTAATATTCATTAGGTCATCTAGGATAGTAGCTACTGCTGCTTGTGCAGACTGATCATATAATATATTTTTACCTACAACCCCGTTATTAGGTAGTTCATTTAAAGGTATAGTCTCCGTATCCATTCCAGTAACCTCTGCGTTCCAATTAGCAAGCACACTTATCATTACCATAAATACAAGCATAATTATAATTAAATTGATTTTTCGTTTCATTATATCCCTACCTTCTTGCATATATTTGCAGCACCGTCAAATTTGTCAAGTAAATTTTTGTTTTCCTTTAAAGCTTTAAAATCTTGCAATATGCTTTGTACTTTTTTACTTGACGAAATAATTCTGCAAATTGCATTAGCTTTTGCTGAGGGGCTGCTGCAAAGTTCTTCTGATAATCCTAATATTAAAGATACAGGGTCATGGAACAAGTTTTGAATTGTCTGACCAAATTTCTTTACAATGTGCGCAAATGGGATAAGATCAAATATTTGTCCATACACAAATCTGCACTCTTGATAAGCAACCTGGTTATCGCAGAAAGCAACTGGTACGCCTGTTGGGACTTGATTTTCTAAACAGTCAATATATAAACACTGAATTTGTTGCCTTTTTTTTAGATTATACATAACGCCTGGAATACAACCAGTCATTGCACTTAATAAAAGATTATCTTTTGGATTTGACGGCCACATTCCAGGTGCGGAATTGGCTTCAGTAGTTTTTGACATTGATTCATAAAAATTAGACAATGGTCCGCTGAATGAACCTTTTTCGCATGACATAAATCCACAGAATTTTTTCAAACTTTGTGTAATGCCCCGTATTACTCTGCTTTGGCTTTTTGCAGCGCCGTCTAATGAAACATGGGCTTTTACTGCTGCAGGAGCAGTAGGCGGGTTAGTTTTCAGTGCATCAATTAATCCTGCAGGTCCAAGACTTAATTTATGGAACAAGTCGCTTCCCAATGTAGCTAACCTAAGTCCAGTGCAAACTTTCTCGCTTATATCATATATCTTTTCAAGAATGCCAAATATACCGGTCATTTTTGCCTGTTCACGGGCTTTCTTAATTTTATTAGCAACAGTAGCCCCAACTGTGCCTGCGCGGGAATCAACTACTGGCAGTTTTAAACTAATATCAATATTTTGTGGTTGTGTAACTCTCTCTCTATTGATAACTGAAATAATTTGTAATTTACATTCGGCATTTATTTCGTTGATTGAACCAAGTCCCCCCTTTGTTTGGCCGGATACAAAGATCCCATTATCAGTTGCAATAATTCTTTTGTTCAATTCTAAACCTGTACCGGCGCAACTAGTTAATATAGCATCGACAATTTTAATATTTTTAACAGATGATACTAATGGCAAAACAAAATAAACCTTTTGTGATTTAAAGAGTGTATCCTTTGATATTGCAGCAGGTCGAGTTAAAACGTTGCCTTCCATTCTCCAATAATTTTTAGGCAGTCCTTCAGCTTCAACAATGTCAACGGTGTTATTATATATGACTGAATTACCGCTAAAATCAATCAATTCAATTTCATATTCAGCGTCAATCAGTGGTCCGGGCACTATAGAACCAATATTGTTCCATTCACAGATATATTCGCTCTTATTGGAGCTTGCGCAGCCTTTTTGGAAATTTTGGCCTTCGTTGATTACTCCGCCAAACCGGCCGATTGCAAGAACCGGTGAATCTTCTTCCAGCACGAGTTTAATGTTTAATCCTTCGCCTTGCAGTAAATATCCAAACTCTCCTGAATTAATTGTTGCTTCTTTCACAATTGGCCCTTTTTTGTCAACTATAAATTCCGATTCCAGCACCCCTTCTAAAGCGTTGCCTGCGTCGTCTTGTGAACCTTCTGCTAATGAGGCTTTTACAAAACTGCCATGATTTTTAGCAACTTCAATATTGTGCCAGTAACATGTCCAGAGATTATCTTCTTTAGCGCAATCATCTGCCCATTCTTTAGAATATATAGAGTTAAGCTGTCCTAAGTTTAAACCAACAAAATATTTTTTTTGGCCGTTAATTAATATTGCTTTTTCAAAACCAGAACCCGACTCACTAATTTTCATTTTAAGAGTATTATTTTTTTCTTTTAAATAACATAATCCCCCGTTGCAGTTGCTCTCAATTGAGACTATTGAAGGTTTTTGGTTGTCAAGCTGCAATGAGAAAGGCACACTTTGATCTGCATTATTCCCGGCGCCATCTTTTATACTGAGATCAATTTGACCGGATGCTTGCTCAGGGAACAAATAAACATCGTTCCATTGGCATAAATGTACCCCTCCCAAATCCCTGCATGAGGCTTTTAAATTTTCATACGCAATTTTATAATGTGTAATTTTATTTAGTGATGATAAATCGCCAATAACCTCGGCAAGATTGGATTCTTCAATGTAAACCAAAATATCTACATGTTGTAATCCGTTTACGCCAATATATGAAACTTCCTTGCCGTCTTTGAAAAATAATGCTTCATTAGTTTCAACCCGCGGCAATGTTTTGTCAACAGTAAAGCTTTGCGAGGTATAAGACCCAATATTTCCTGCGCCATCATATACATTAACATTTAAGACGTATGTGCCTGATTCAAGGTCAAGTATCTCGCTGTCGGTATAACTGCATTTGCCTGTAGCATTTAACTCGGATTGTTTAATCCCTACAAATTCAATTCTTTTAAAACCTGAACATTTGCCTGCACAGGAAGCATCTGGACATGCGCTGTCTGTTAATTTATAGGTAACTTTGATATCATTTCCAATCTGTTTAACTTCTAAATCTTCAATAACTGGATTAATATTATCAATAGTAATAGATGCGTCTTTGGTCGCAACAATTGAACCTGACTCGCTATATAATGAAACAGTAAATGGATAAGATTTAGCTTCAAAAAATCCCCCGTCTTCAACATATTTACACTTAAAAAAATTATTATTCACTTCAACACAAGTATCAAATTCAACATCTTCAATTTTTACTTGTCCTGGGCTGACAAAACTTTCATTATCAATTTTTACTACTGCTTCAACTATTGCATCATCATTCGTTTCCCTATTATAACCATTAGTGTTATCTTGTCCATAGACATTTATTTGGCTAATGGTGCTTTGCGCAAAAGTAACCGGCATAGACAAAATCATTATAATCATTAATATTGCATAAAATTTTTTATTCATTTGTTATAATTCTCCATTTGCGTTGCGGTTTTTAGCATAATTTGAGTTGAGATTACGGCCGTAAAAATTTTGTTATTTACAGTTATTGAGGTTTTCATTTTTGTGGCGTCAACTTATCTTTATATTTTTCAGCCATATTTTCGAAAACACTTATTTCATCCATTACTAAATTATTTGCGCCAGGCATGTTGACAAATAACCCATAAAATGTAATTGGCGTATTTTTATTCATATCTTCTTTATACAATGTGAAAGGAATTTCATATTCAATTGCAGGCATTGGCATCACCATGTCTCCGGGGCCGGGTAAATATACCCATTCACATTTAGACTTTTTCATGAATTTTTTCATTTTGAAACATTGCAAACTTTCAGGTATTGTGAAATTTCCGTCGTACATAAGCATCACTCTAACATTATAATTTCCTTCTACAAGCTCTATATCTTCTTGTGTTGAACTGGTATCAAATACTGCAACTCTTTTAAAATCCGGATCAATTTCAGAATTTTGTAATCTTTCAAAAACAATCATCATGCTTTCTTTTTTCCCTAAAACTCTTGGTGAATTTTCAAGTATCCATTGATTAATCCCAAGCCTATCTAATTGTTTAATATTCCCCGCAACTCTTTTAGATACCAATGGTTTCATCCTAAATATGCCTGCTTCTTTGTTAGCATCCAGTTCAGTTGTAAAATCAGGGGAAACTAACTGCAAATATTCAGGGTGTATAAAGGTTAATGAACCTAAACCTACCGGGAAGTTGCTTGTTAATTCGCCATTTAAATCCGTTTGTCCAATAACGCAGCTATCAACAGAATTAAATAACACGCTGACACCTTCAATAGGCTGATTCGTGATAGAGTTTCTTACTTCTAAATGAACTTCACCGGAATTTCTTTTGTCAATATCACAAAACATTGAATCTTCTAATTCAGCGCCGAACACTTGATTATTTTCATATTTTAAAGGTTCATTGTTTCGGATATTGGATTCAAGGGCAAATCTGAATACATATCCTTGTTCTTTTAATGCGTCAGGGTCTTCAATCTCAATGACAACCGGGTGTGATATATCATATATAGTGTCATACTTTTCAATTGCCAGGCTTAAACCAGGGATAATGCTCGGCAATATTTGTTCGGGCATAACAACTCCGCTATTACTATTTAATGAAAGATAGATTGGCCAATTGGAATAATAATTAAAATTTACATTTAACTTATTAGTATAACTAAAAGGCACAATTAAATTTTTATAAATTTGTAATGCAGTTTCAGCATATTCTTCAGCGCTTAGTTCCGGCAAGGCTATGTTAAGTGATGGATCTGCCTGTAAAAACATATATTTTTCTTCAAATAAGCTTTTTAGTTTTTTTTCAACTTCAACTTTGGTCCAGAACACATTTTTAAGCTGCATTTCACTTGCAGCAAAAGGGGGCAACAAATTTCTGTTAACGCCGGAATATGTGCTTATTAACTCAATATCAGTATATTCCAAAAATTTCTTTTTAAGTTCAATCCCTGCTATATCTCTTGCTGCATCCAATATCTTTCTGAGATTTAAATCAATCTGGGCAAAAAACTTAGAATGACTAGTAACTCTTGTACCGGTGTTAACTTTTAATGGGTAAAGCACATTTACTTGTACATTTGAAACTCCAATGTTAGCCTGCGCTTCAGGTTCACTGTCTTCTATAGTAAATTTAGGGAATTCTTCAAATCTTCTTGTGCAATATTGAAGGTTTTCTTCGACATATATAGCAAGCTGTTCTTCTATTTTTTTATTGCTTGGTGTTAAACTTTGATCAAAGTTGCAGGCTCCAACGCAACTATTGGGACTTTTCATATAAAACCAGTACGGAACTTTGATGCCTGGCGCAAATTCAACTCCTTCTGATGATGTTGGTTCCGGAGTTATTATGATTCCTTGTTGTTCAATGTCGATATATCCTCCCTGCGCGCCTAATTTTCTCAATCCTTCAACGGCCGTATTTTCAACACACTTTTCAATAAACCTTTTCAATGGTTGGAGATCTGAAGGAACTTCTTCAATGTACGGTTTAAAATTTCCATAGTCTTGTCCAATACTCTTAAATGCGTATAATGTTGCAATAGAAAAAACGAGCATTACACCTAATGCGATAAATAAAGTAACTTGGCCTCTTTTTGATAATCTATACACCTTATCATATTTTAAGAAATTCGTATTTATAAATATTACTAATTATTATATTATAGTATTAAAACCTAATTTTATTTTATTAAAATAAAGAAAAATTATTATTTTACCTAATTTTAGCGCCATCGCCTATTTCAGCAATAACTTCAGATTTTTTTGATTTTAACTGTTTACCTGAATAATAAACTTTTTTATCTTTAACCTCTAAAATTACTTTTAAGAAATCGCTAAACTCAATTTGTTTGGTTTCATTGTTAAATCCTTCAACTTCTATGCTTGAACCAGATGGAACATCACAGTTCAGTAATACAACCTTTCCTTCTTTTTCAGCGGCAAGCAACATGCCTTCTGACTGTTTACCGCGCAATTTTGCAGATTTTAAGTTAGAAACAACAATAATCTTTTTTCCGATTAGTTCTGCCGGTTTATACCATTCTTTGATTCCAGCTATTAGCTGAATTTCGTTTCCAATATTAACTTTTAGAATTAATAGTTTATCAGCCCCTGGATGTTCTTCGGCTCCTGTTATTTCGCCGACTTTCAAGTTTAATGGGAATACAGGTTTCGAATCAAGTTCTGTTTTAGGGAACAAGATTTCACCTTTTGTAATTTCGGTGTTAGGTTCAAGCAATCCCCAGACAAAATGTTCAATGGTTTCTTGATTAAAGTTGTATTGCTTGCATATTTTTGCAGAAGTACGGGGCATAAATGCTTGTAATAAGATGTTAATTAGCCGAATCGAATCTACTACAGTATAAACCACCTTGGAAAGTTTCTTTTTATCTTCTTCTTTCCATGGCTCTTTTTCATTGATATATTTATTAATCTGCTTGATTGTACGCCAAATATTTTCAAGAGCAATATTGAAATCAAAATGTTCCATATTTGCGTTAAGTTCTTTTAATAATTTTTTAGTGTTAAATATTTTATCCGGCCTGGCTTTTGGAACTTTTCCATTAAAATATTTTTCAACAAGCACGGCGCTGCGTGTAACTAAATTTCCTAGTTCATTTGCAAGTTCTGTATTATAACGTTCAACTAAATCTTCTTCAGAAAAGTTTCCGTCCTGTCCCGCAGGTGTTGATCTTAAAAAATAATATTTCAATACATCTGCGCTATATTTATTTATAATTTCTAAAGGTTCAACCACATTGCCTTTAGATTTAGACATTTTTTCTCCATTCTTATCATTAATAAAGCCATGCACATATACTTGATTTGGGAGTTCAATATCTGCAGCAAATAACATGCAAGGCCATATAACCGTATGGAACCAAGTAATATCCTTGCCGATTACATGAACATTTGCCGGCCAAAATTGCGCTTCTTTATTTCCTAAACCGGAAATATAATTAATTAAGGCATCAAACCAAACGTAAATTACATGGTCCGGATCATTTGGGAGAGGAATCCCCCATTTAATTGTTGATCGTGATACGCATAAATCTTTTAATTCATCATTCTCAAGCCTGTGCAGGATTTCGTTTCTTCTAAATTCAGGGAAAATAAATTTTTTATTTTTTTTAATATGCTTTAAAAGTTGATTGCTATATTTACTTAGCTTGAAAAAGTAAGCTTCTTCTTCAATAACTTTTACAGGTCTTCCGCATTTTGGACAATTACTATTTTCTAAATTTTTTTCAGTGTAGTAAGTTTCACATGGCACGCAATGCCATCCCTGGTAAAGTCCTTTATAGATATCTCCTTTCTCCAGCACTTTATTAAATATTTCAGTTGCTTTTTTCTTGTGATATGGCGCAGTTGTTCTTATAAAAAAATCGTTTGAAATCTCTAATTCTTTTGCAAATTCTTTAAACTTTTCAGCCATTTGGTCAACAAATGCTTGAGGTTCAAGACCGGCGGTTTCAGCTGCTTCCTGTAACTTTTGGCCATTTTCGTCTGTGCCAGTTAAAAAGAATACATCATAACTATTAACTCTTTTCCATCTTGCGCAAACATCTGCAATTATTTTTTCAAATGCGTGTCCAATGTGCGGTTTTCCATTAGGGTAATCAATCGCAGTGGTTATGTAATAAGTCTTTTTAGCCATAGTACCAATTTAATGTGTTTTACTTATAAATATTCCTATATCTTACTTAAGATACATTAAATTAATTTTGCAGAATTTAATGTTTTTTTCATTGCATAAATAATTTTTGCATCAATAACGCATCTTTTTCAATATTTGGGCTTTCAGAAACAATAATGCCTTTAACTTTGTACTTTTGAAATGCTTTAATTAAACCTTTATAATCGAATTTGTTATTTTCATCTTCTAAAACTAAATGGTTTCTTTCGCCTTTAGGGCCATAGTTCATACCTGAAAAATGTACGTGCATATCTTCAATATAACTTTTCCCTAATTCGTTTTTGATATAATCAATAGTTGAACCAAAATCTTTTTCGCCGTTAAACTTTCCAATACTTCTAGCGTATAAGTGAGCAAAGTCTACACATAAAGAAACACCTTTAATTTCTTGGGCAATTTTTACAAGCTCTTTTATTGAACCAAACTGACTGCCTTTACCAGTTGTTTCAGGACTAATTTTAATTGTATTGCCTTTTTTTCTTAAGCTTAAAACTATCTCTTGAATTTCTTTTTTGATTTTTTCATAAACTTTTTCAGTGTCTTTTCCCTGATAATATCCTGCATGAAATGTAACTGATTCTGCGCCAGCAATGTTAGCAATTTCTGCGCTTTTCAATATCCTTTGCTTGCTTGCTGCAATTTTTGAAGGTTCATTTGAACAAAGGTTTACAAAGTATGGTGCGTGACATGATAATTTTAGGTCATTATCCTCTGCAGCTTTTTTTAATTCTTTAGCTTTTTCGTTTGTTAAATTTATAGAATGCACAAATTCAAGTTCCATAGCATCAAGACCGAGTTCACGTATGTAATTAGGAGCATCTATAGTGTTGCGATTAGGCATATTCAAGGGTATGCCCGCAGTTCCGAATCTTATTTTGTCCATTTTATTTTTTCTTTAGAAAGTTTTCAGTTCTTTTAATCATTTTTTTTTAAGCTTGATAACACTGTATTTTTATCGGTGCAATGTAGGATTTTCTTTAGATGCATCTAATTTGGCACGCTTAAAGAGGATTTTAGATTTAATCTGGCTGTTCATATTCCTTATGATATAGTAACCTTTATAAAGGCTTCTTTAATTCATATAGTAAATGGCTGAATTTAAACTTGTAATCTCTGGAAAAGAAGGCAAAACATTACAGAAAGAAATAAAAGAATCTGAAGCAGATGTATTCATTGGCTTAAAAATAGGTGACAGGGTAGAAGGCGCAAATTTAGGCTTTGAAGGATATGAATTTGAGATCAGGGGCGGTTCTGACTATTGCGGTTTTCCAATGAGAAAAGGTTTATCCGGTACACTAAGAAAATCTCTTTTAATGGGTAAAGGTGTTGGTTGTTTAGGCAAAGAAAGAAAGCTTAGAAAAAAAACATTACAAAGAAATCGCGGAGGATTTAGACGAAAAAAAACAGTATGTTCTGAGGTTATCCACGAAAAGATTTCTCAAATTAACCTAAAAATTCTTAAAACAGGTAAATCTTCTATTTTTGAAGTTCCTGCAACTGAAGAAGCTCCTGCATCTGAATAAACTATAATAAGCGTTACTTTTATATAGTTATATCTAGAATTTTCATATAATTAATGGCAAGACCAAAAAAAAACCCTGAAATTGTACAGCCCGAATTAAATATTGGCTTAGTCGGGCACGTTGATCATGGTAAAACTACTTTAACTGAAGCCCTTTCAGGTAAATGGACAGATACTCATTCTGAAGAATTAAAAAGAGGAATCACCATTAGGCTCGGTTATGCTGATGCTACAATAAGAAAATGTGAAGTTTGCGGCAAACATGTTCTTGAAAAAAAACATTGTAACAAATTAGCTTTAGCAGTAAGAAAAATTAGTTTTGTAGATGCCCCTGGCCACGAGAGTTTAATGGCTACTATGTTATCTGGCGCAACTATTATGGACGGCGCATTATTGCTTGTTGCAGCTAATGAAGAATGTCCTCAACCGCAGACGAGGGAACATTTAATGGCCCTTTCGATTTCCGGTCTAAATAAAGTGGTTGTTGTGCAAAACAAGATTGATATCGTAACAGAGGAACAGGCTATTAAAAATTATGAACAGATTCAAGCTTTCTTGAAAGGCACGGCTTATGAAAAAGCGCCAATTGTGCCAATTTCTGCGCAACGTCGTGTTAATATTGAAATATTGCTTGACATAATGATAGATACATTTAAAGTGCCAAAAAGAGATTCTACAAAAATACCTTTAATGTATGTTGCAAGGTCTTTTGATATAAATAAACCGGGTTCTAATCCGCTCGATATGGTTGGGGGCATTATCGGGGGAGCACTTGCGCAGGGGGAGTTTAAAGTAAAAGATGAAATTGAAATTCGGCCTGGAAAGACTTATAATGAGCAGGGGGTTGCAAAGTATAAATCCATTAAAACTAAAATATTCGCGTTGAAAACTGGCGGTGTTGACGTAAAAAAGTTAGGTCCGGGAGGTTCAATTGGAATTTTAACCTCTCTTGATCCTGCAATTGTTAAATCTGATGCACTTACAGGCAGTGTAGTTGGTCATGTTGATAAATTGCCGCCTGTATGGTCTGAATTAAAAATTGAGACACATTTAATGGAACGGGTTGTAGGCTCTAAAGAGGATCTTGTAGTTGAAGGCATTAAAATTGGGGAATCATTAATGCTCAATGTGAATGCAGCCGCGACTGTTGGGGTTGTTACAAAACTAAAAAAAGATTATTTTGAATGTAAACTTAAGCTTGCAGTGTGCGCAGATAATGGGGCAAGAGTCACAATTTCCCGAAGAGTCGGTAATAGGTTTAGGTTAATTGGTTATGGGGTTATTGTTTAAATAATCCGTATGAGCATAGCTAAGGCTATTTTGTGAAATTAACTGCTATAACATTAACATAATTTTGTTTATTGTTAAAAAACAACTTAATGAAGCGGTAAAAAATTATTCTCAATTTATTCTTAAATTTGTGCAAGAACCATCGGTGCTGTTCAGAATCATTTCATTCTCAATTAGTATCTTCGATTTAACTATGACTGCAAGAACATTTTTGGCTACTTTATGTTTCAAACATCGGAATTCCATTTGTCTTAAGTCACTTCGTTCCTAACTTACAACAAAATTGTAAGTATTGACAAGTGGTTTCACTACTGATTATTATTTTGGAATTTCGACTGTGCTCAAAATACGGCAGGGGGTGAGCAAAGCGAACATGCTATTCGTACCCAAGAATCTTTGATTCTGGGCACAGAAATGGCTCAGCCATATGAACCTTGAAACAGCGAGAGGAGTAAAGGATATTGAACCCAGAGATAAAATCATTCGGAATTATGTAGTTAGGAACTTAACAGAGGTTTTTGAGAAATATGGTTATTCACCATTTGAAACTCCCATTATTGAAAGATACGACGTACTTTCCGCAAAAGGCGGGGCAGGAAAAGAATCTGATGTTATGAAAGAAACTTTCAAATTAACTGATCAAGGTAAAAGAAGATTAGGTTTAAGATTTGAACTTACACTCTCTTTTTGCAGATACATTGGGATGAATCCTAACTTGAAAATGCCTTTCAAAAGATATGAGGTTGGGCCGGTATTTAGGGATGGGCCAATAAAATTAGGCAGATATAGACAATTTTGGCAATGTGACGTTGATATTGTTGGGACTAGAAGTGTTGTTGCTGATGCAGAATTAATTTTTCTTGCATTAGACTGTTTTAGAAGGTTAAATTTAGAGGCTTATTTAGAAGTTAATAATCGAAAATTATTGAAAGCAATAATTGATTATGCCGGGATTCAAGAATCAAAAGCAAATTCCGTAATTATTTCTATCGATAAGTTAGCTAAAATTGGCAAATCCGGCGTAAAAATCGAGTTAATTGAAAAAGAATTAAGCGAAAAAGAAATTAAAAAGTTATTTACTGCATTTGATATTGAAGGTTCAAATAAACAAAAAATAAATGAACTAAGAAAAATTTTATTGTCCGATTTGGGAAAGAAAGCATTGGACGAAACAGAAGAATTGTTTTCTTATATTGAGAATAAAGATGTAATTTTTAATATTGCACTTGCTCGCGGTTTAGGGTATTATACTGGGTCTATATTTGAGGGGTTTTTAAAAAAAAGTCAGATAACCGGTTCTATTTGCGGAGGGGGAAGATACGATAACATGATTGGGGACCTTCTTTCAACAGAAAAAGAATATCCTGCCACCGGAATTAGTTTTGGGCTTGATGTGATTACTGATGCGTTGAAATGCGATAACAAGCAAGAACAGGAAAGTTTAGTTAAAGTTTATGTTATTCCAATAAAAACATTAAAAGAATCTTTAGGGATTGCGCAAGAATTAAGAAAGAATAATCTTAATACTGATATTGACTTAATTGGGAAAGGAATCAGTAAAAATTTAGATTACGCCAATGCATTAAAAATTCCGTACGTATTATTTGTTGGACCGAAAGAATTAGAGATAAATAAAGTGAAATTAAGAGATATGAAAACAGGTAAAGAAGAATTATTATCAGTTAAGCAGGTAATTAAACAACTTTTGTAAGAACTTCGCATCCATTCTTAGTAACAAGTAATGTGTGCTCTGCCTGAGTTACCATTCCGCCAGACCTTTCAACCAATGGGGCGTATTCATGCACCATTTCAGTTTCATTCAATTTTTTCAGGGTATAGTTTACTTGCGCTTCGCTAAATTTTTCATATAAACTTCTTTTGGAGAAAGGCAAAGTTTTAAATTTTTTTTCAATATATTTTAAAATGTCTCTAGTAAATCCTACGCGCATTGCTTTGAAGCTCGTCATTGAAAAAATTTCGGGTATTCCTTGTTCTTTTATCATTCCTACACCCTCTGTTGCAAATGGTTCAATCGCAATTATTGTTCCTTCTTTAAGTTCTTCTCCATCGCCATTGTCATAGTTAGGGATTGTAGGATAACAATGTGTAATATATTGGTCAAGGCCGTGTCCGGATAAATTTTTTATCGGGTGAAAACCTTTTTTTGTAATTGCAGATTCGATTGCTAAGCCTATTGCGCCAATTTCAACCCCCGGTTTAACAATTGATATAGCTGCTTCTAATGCCTCGCGAGAAGCATCAATTAATTTTTTATACTTGCCTGACAAATCAATTGTACAGGCATTGTCACCGATATAACCATTTACATGCACGCCAACGTCAAGTTTTACAAGTTCATCTTTAAATATAAAATTGTCATCTTTTTTAGCGGCGTAGTGTGCAGCAGTATCATTGCACGAAATATTAACCGGGAATGCCAGCTCTCCGCCTTCATTTTTTATAAATGCTTCAATTTGTTCTGTTACATTTAACAGTTTAGCGCCAGGTTTTATTAAACTGCTGCCAAAATAAAGAGCCTTGCCTGCTATTTGTCCTGCCTTTCTCAAAGAATTAAAATCTTGTGTCATATGGGCTATACTACTGCTTCCCTATTTAAACTTTTTGGGGTGCTTAATAGTTTTGGGATAACATCGCGTGTAATTGGTTCTGTGAAAATAAATTTATTTGTATTTAATATATTTATTTATATTTGTCAGTCCCTACATTTTAATACGAAATTATCAAGGCTATTTTTGCAGATTTTTAATTTAGTGAATATGTTAATTTAGAGTTTGGAAAGGTTTGCATTTTCTTGGCAATAATTGTTTTATAGAACTTTTTAGGAGAGCATCCAAAAATCTGCTTTATTCCGAAAGTCCATTATTTAGATATAAGTATATCTCAATAATAATAGTTCGCCAAGAACCATTTCTTGCAATTATATTTTAGATACGAATACTAATTGATAATGGAACGACTCTGGACAAAACCCCCAAATCACAAATCTTATAAAGGTTGATTCTATAAATAAATCCGATGGTGAATTTAAACCTAAAATCAACTAAAGATATTAAGGTAGACAATAGCATTGTTAATCAAGTAGTTGGCCAGGAGATAGCTGTTAAGATAATTAAGAAAGCCGCGCTTCAAAGAAGGCACGTTCTTTTAATCGGTGAGCCCGGTACAGGGAAGAGTATGATTGGTCTTGCATTAGCAGAACTTTTACCTAAAGAAAAGCTGCTTGATACAATTTCTTTTAATAATCCTAATGATGAAAATCAGCCTTTAATTCGTACTGTGAAAGCTGGTGAAGGCAGAGAAATTGCAATGAAATCTAATCTCCAGGGTATGAATGCATTCAAAAATCAAACAATTATAATGTTCATCGTTGTGCTTGCAGTTTCACTTATACCTTATTGGTTATGGAGTACAAAACAAATTTCAGATATAATTTTTGCAGCGTCAATGATAACGGGTGTAATGTTCATCGTGGGTTTCATGTTATTCCTTAATGTTGGTCAAAGGGCTAACGGCAAAGTTAAAGTGCCTAAAGTTATAGTTGATAATTTTAAACGAAAGCAGGCACCATTCTATGATGCAACTGGTGCGCATGCAGGTGCATTGTTAGGTGATGTACTTCATGATCCGTTCCAAACTTTTTATCCTTTCACCGTAGTAACAAAACAGGGCCTAAGTGATCTTTCTCAAATAAAACTAATTAATCAAATTGATGTATTATTAGAAAAAAATAAAAACAAAATTATGAAAAAACACCTAAATAATTATGAAGCAATTCACTTGTCAAAGAATGAGTTACATATCTTAGGTGAAACAAACAATTCAATTTCTCCTGTTGAAGTTTTATCATGCAATCGTTATGATTATGATGGTGAAATGATAAAATTAACAACATCTGAAGATAAGGAACTTATTGTTACACCTGAACATAAAGTGGCTATTAACAAAAATAACCGAATTAAATATGTCGAAGCTCAAAATATCAAAAAAGATGATGAGGTTATTTCTAAATATGAGAATATTTTAATTGATGAACAAGAGATTATTAATACTTATGATGAAAGACAACAAGAACAGTGTAAATTTTATTATCAATATTTAAATATTAAACAAAAAAATCCTACATGGGGATATAAACGCATTGCAAATGCTATGGGTCAAAAGATTGGTAAAACAAGGTGGTGGCATGCTCAAAGACATACTCCTGTTCCAATTCAAACCGCAAACTGGCTTAAACAAAAAGGGTTACTTCCACTGAAAATTGATAGCCCTCAATTATCATTAATTGCTAAAGTTTTAGGTGCTACTTTTGGCGATGGTGGAATTTTTGAGAATTTAAATGGCATTTTCCTTTCAAGTTCTGAAAAATCAGCAGTTGAAGAGTTTGGTCGAGATATTGAAAACATATTTCAATTAGAGAAATATACAAACTCCAGAATTATTGAAGGCGGAGAATATGGTCATTCTTGGTGTTATAAAAATACCAACCGCAATGTGATAAGATTCTTTTTGGCTTTGGGCGCTCCTAAAGGAAATAAAACAACTCTGAATCTATTTGTTCCTAATTGGGTAAAGATTAATTCCGAATTTGAAAAAGAGTTTTATGGTTCTTTTTTAGGCGGAGAACTTGGAACACCAATAATTCATAAACATGGGAATTACTTAACTTCATTAGAAGTGGGTATAACTGGTACGTTGGAATTTAAACAAAACAGACTATTTTTCTTGTCTCAATTGAAAAACTATTTATCTATAAATGATGTTGAATGTACATCAATTTATGAAGGCAAAACAACAAGCCCGGACTCATTAATTTTTCGCTTGTTGATCGAAAAAAAGTTAGACAATGTTCTCTATTTTTTAATAAATATAAAAATTAATTATTGTAAATATAAAGTTGAAAGATTATATCGAGCACTGGGGAAATGGACGCAATTAAAAATAAATAAATATCATGAACTGACACAAAGAGGTTATGGCGCAGAACATGCGATGAAGACGCTTAACCTTAGTCCTAATTCATTATATTTAATTTTAAACCATTTTGGAGAAAAGGCAAAAACATGAAATTAATATCTGAAAAAGTAACAAGAGTAGAAAAAATTCATTATAAGGGCAAATTGTATAATGTTACAACTGATTCAGGTAATTTAATTGCTAATGGAATTCTATGTAAAAATTCAGGGGGCCTGGGCACACCTGCGCACGAACGAGTTATAGCCGGCATGATACATAAAGCGCATATGGGGGTTTTATTCATTGACGAGATTGCAACTTTAAAACCTTCTACGCAGCAAGATTTGCTTACTGCGTTGCAGGAAGGGCAATATCCTATAACTGGGCAATCTGAACGTTCAGCCGGCGCAATGGTAAGAACTGAACCAGTACCTTGCAGATTCATATTAATTGCCGCAGGAAATTTGGAAACTATTAAACATATGCATCCTGCTCTAAGATCAAGAATCCGGGGTTATGGCTACGAAGTTTATATGGATGACACAATGATTGATACTGACGAAAATAGGATGAAAATTGCGCAGTTTGTTGCGCAAGAAGTTGTAAAAGATAATAAAATCCCACATTTTTCAAAAGCTGCTGTTGAAGTCATAATTGAAGAAGCCAGAAAAATGGCTAACCGTAAAAACCATTTAACATTAAGATTAAGGGAACTTGGCGGGCTTGTCAGGGCAGCTGGTGACATTGGGCTTGAACAAAAAGCTAAACTTGTTGAACCAAAACATATTATGGCGGCAAAAAAAATTGCAAGAACTTTAGAAAAACAGATAGCTGATAAATTTATTGAACATAAAAAAGAGTACGAAGTTATTAGGACCAAAGGTATAGAAATAGGCAGGGTTAATGGGTTGGCTGTAATTGGTGGGTCTGGTGCATTTTCCGGTATAATTTTGCCGATTGAAGCAGAGGTAACGCCTGGCGGTAAAGAATCAGAAATAATTGCCACTGGTAAACTAGGTGATATCGCAAAAGAAGCAATAAAAAACGTGAGTGCAATAATAAAAAAATATTTTGGAAAAGATATCAAAGAGATCTATGATATTTATGTACAATTTTTACAAACATATGAAGGTGTTGAAGGTGATTCTGCCAGTATTGCAGTTGCAACTGCGGTCATTTCTGCGCTTCATAAAATTCCAGTTAGGCAAGACATAGCAATGACCGGTTCGTTAAGCGTGAGGGGGGAAGTTTTACCAATCGGGGGAGTTTCTGCAAAAGTTGAAGCAGCAATAGAAGCGGGTTTAAATGCCGTAATTGTACCAAAATCAAATGTACAGGATATTATCCTTGATAAAGATAAAGAAGGCAGGATAAAAATTATTCCTGTTGAGAACATTGCTCAGGTTTTAGAACAAATTCTTATATGGAAAGGTAAAGAAGACATTTTGAAGAAGATTAAGAGTGCGTAAGTTAAAACAACGGTTTCCCATAAACCCCATCATACCCTGGCTCAATCTTAACTTCGCCATTTCTGTACCTAATAATCGCATCAGCAATCTTTATGTCCGTATATTTGATTAATTCTTCACGCGGAGTATGAAGCAAAATCTTAAATTCATGTCCAATTTTAGAAATTTTATTATATTCTTGTACAACAGATTTAGTCATAATGCCCCTACCCATGATAGCAGAAATAATCTCTGACAACGGAATTAAGGTGTGGTAAGTTTTAGCATCTGCAGGTTTAAAACCATAGGGCCTATCAGCAAGTTCTTCAATTCTGTGTTCAACACCGATGGTTAAACCTTTATTACATTTCGGGCAGATATTGTTTAATTTTACAGATTCATCAGGTTTTAGCGCAACATTGCAGTTTCTGTGCCCGTCAATATGATATTTTCCATATGCAGGGTCAACTTCAATTGTTCCAGCAAGTCTTTCTTTAGTATGCAATGATTTGATTATTGAGTCATAAGAAAGTTTACAATCAAAGATTGTTGCTTCTCTTCCAATCTTATGCGGCCAGAATGAGTGCAAATCTGAAAAGGATACTAACGAATATTTGTCAAGTTGTGAAAGTCTCCAGTTCATGATAGGGTCCGAACTTAAACCCGTTTCAAGTGCATGTATATATTTAGTTTGATCATGGAAAGCTTCTTGCACAGAATTAAATCCAGAGTTGCTTCCAAGCAACCCAAACCATGGAGTCCAAATATGCGCAGGTATGACTTCAATATCCTTAGATATTGAACGCAACGATTCAACAAACTCAGGGCAAGGAATTTTAAATATTGGCCTTCCATCATAGTCAACTCTGCCTTTAGTTTTAAGCCATTCAGTAATTTGCGAAACAACTTCAAATGATGGTGCAAGCACGAGGTTATGTACACGACGACCTTTGTTATCTTGCGTATAAACTAAAGAAATTTCAGTTGTAAGCATAAATGGAAAATTAGTTTTAGTATAATAAATCTCGTTTTCTTTTCGAATTAATGACTCTTTCAAATGCTCTATCCACTGCGGGTGTGTAAAATCCCCTGTTCCTAATAATGAAACACCTTTAATCTTTGCATACTTTTCAAGTTTTTGTCGCTCTAGAGTATTTTCCATGTATATGTAAATCTGCTATAATAGTCATAACATTGTAATAAAAATAATCTTATATAAACTTTTATATATACAAAACACCTAATTTTTGCAATGGTTAAAAGGCTTCATAAAATATCAAATAAAGAAGTTGCGCAAATCTTTTATGATATAGCGGACATTCTTGAAATTCAGGATGTGCAGTTTAAGCCAAGGGCATATGAAAAGGCTGCGCAGGAGATTGAATTATTGCCTGAACTGCTTTCTAAATACTACGAAGAAAATGTGATTGATAACATTCCCGGAATTGGGAAAAGCATAACTGAAAAAATTCGCGAGATTCTTGAGACTGGAAAATTAAGATATTTTGAAAAGTTAAAAAAGAAGCTGCCGGAAGGGATTTTTAAATTAATGCAGGTTTCGGGCATAGGGCCAAAGAGAATAAAAAAATTACACATTGAATTAAAAATTAGATCCTTATCTGATTTAAATAAAGCAATCAAACAGCACAAGATACAGGAACTTGAAGGGTTTGGGAAAAAATCTGAAGAAGATCTTGAAGAAGGTCTGAAACTTGTCAAGCAAAGAGAGACAAGGTTGTTGCTAGGTGACGTTTATCCTTCAGCAATGGAATTAGTAAAAAAATTAAAAACTGTTGCCAAAGATGTTACTCTTGCAGGTTCTGTTTTAAGGATGAAAGAAACAGTGCACGATGTTGATATTCTTGCAACTTCAGATATGCCTGGAAAAATTATTCAGTATTTTACAGAGCTGTCTCAGATAAAAAGGGTTCTGGCTAAAGGCTCAACAAAAGCTTCTATCATGACAAAGGATAACGTGCAGATAGATTTGAGAGTTGTAAAACCTGGACTATATGGTTCAGCATTTCAATATTTTGCAGGTTCAAAAGAGCATAATATTGCATTAAGAAAGATTGCTATAAATAAAGGTTATAAATTAAATGAGTATGGTTTATTTTTAAGAAAAACCGGCAGGGTTATTGAATCAAAAGATGAAAAAAAGATATATCAAAAATTAGGGTTGCAATGGGTTCCTCCTGAAATAAGGGAGTATAATGGAGAGATTGAAGCAGCGCAGAAAAATAGGATACCCCAGTTAATAGAATTTAACGATATGCAGGGAGATCTGCATACGCATACTAATTATAGTCATGGTGATAATAGTTTGACAGAGATGGTCGAAGCAGCGAAAAAGCTAGGTTATAGTTATATTGGGATTACAGATCATTCTAAAACTTTAAGGATTGCTAAAGGTATGCCAGTAAATAAATTATTGGGACAGATTAAAGAGATTGACCAGTTAAATGGGTCAGTTAATGGAATCAAGGTGCTGAAAAGTGCTGAAGTTGATATTCTTGTAGATGGTTCTTTGGATTATTCTGATGATGTGCTTAAACAGCTAGACTATGTTTTGGCTTCAATCCATTCTGGATTTAATAAAGATAATACAAAACGAGTTTTAAAGGCAATGGACAATGATTATGTAAAAATTATAGGTCATCCTACTGGAAGATTAATCAATGCGCGGGACTCTTTTTCATTGAACTTTACAAAGATTTTTGCAAAAGCAAGAGAGCGCGATATTGCTTTGGAGATTAATTCTCAACCTTTAAGGTTAGACTTAAAAGACTCATTTATCCGCGAGGCCGTTGAGCAAAAAGTAAAGCTTGCAATAAACACAGATGCCCATAGCACATATCAGCTTAATAATATGATTTATGGCATTGGCCAGGCAAGAAGGGGCTGGGCAAAGAAATGTGATGTTATTAATACAATGAGCTATTCTGAGCTTATTAAATTCTTTAAAAAGTAAAACTTTATATATCATAAATATATTTAATATTGTTATGGGCAATGGTAAAACTATAAGTATCATATCAATTAAAGGGGGTGTTGGAAAAACTACTACGACTGTGAATCTTGGAGCTATTCTTGCTAAAGATTTTAATCAGAAAGTATTATTAGTGGATGGCAACCTATCTTCACCAAACTTGGGCGATCATATAGGCATAATTAATCCTGATTTTACATTGAAAGATGTTTTGATGGACAAGATTGGCGCTAGCGGCGCCATATATAAACACGAATTGGGTTTTGATGTTATACCCTCAACTTTTACACCGAATGCAGATAGGTTTAGCGTGTTTAAACTCAAAGAGAAACTTCTTAAGATTAAGCGTAATTATGATTTTGTATTAATTGATTCTTCTCCGAATTTAAATAACGAAATGCTTTTGGCAATGGTTGCAGCTAATGAATTAATAGTTGTTACAACTCCGGACACACCTACATTAAGGTGTACGATTGAAGCTGTTGAAGTTGCAAAACAACAAAAAACACCCATATCTGGCTTAATTATCAATAAACAACGTGGAAAACGGTTTGAAGTTACAAAAAAAGATCTTGAATCTCAGACAAAGGTTCCTGTTTTGGCTGTGCTTCCTGATGATATAAAAATTCTTGAATCTTTGTCCAAGACGACACCATTACCGTACTATAGTCCTAAAACCAAAGTTACTAAAATGTATCATAACATTGCAAAACATATAATGGGAGAAACTGAAAATTCTGTTGTTATAAAGCAACCATTTAAAAGCCGGGTAAAAAACTTTTTAAACAGATATATTACGATAGAAAGCGGTAATCAGCCAATCAAGGAGTAATTTAATGACATTATTTAAAAAAAAGGTTCCAATTGGCCAGTTAAAGATACGAGAACTTTATAAAACTCCAAGGGAACAAATATTTTCTTTACAAAAACGGTTTGATTCTTTGCAGGATATAGATATTAATTTAACAACTCATTTAGGAGAGCTTGATCTAAATGCTTGGAGTGAAATAAAAGAAATAGAATCTATTCTAGGGAACCTTAAAAAAAGCATGGACCAAATAAATCAAGATATTTCTTTTATAGGAAATAATCAGGAATTTTTTATTTCAGAATTAAACTTGACTGCTAAAAATGAAGATTTGCTCCGTTTTTCAGATGATTTGGAACGAATAAAACCATTTAATTTTATTACCATTAAACAATTTCAAAAACTTTTAAAGGACATGATTAACTAAATTCCTGCGCTTTTCCGCCCATTCTTTGCATAAGTTTTTTAATCCCTTTTTCAGATCCTGCGCTGCTTCCAAACATTTTCATCATTTTTTTGGTTTGCTTGTGTTGTTTTAATAATTCACGCACATCACTGGTTTCAGTGCCGGACCCATTTGCAATTCTTTCAATCCTGGTTGAAGTTATTTTTTCAGGGTCTTCAAGTTCATCTTTAGTGCAGGAGTCCAGGATAAATTTCCATTTTTTCAGTTTGCTTTCTTGAATTTTTAATGCATCTTTTGGGAGTTTTATTTGCCCCATGCCCGGAATCATTTCCATTAATTTCCCTATGCTGCCCATTTTATTCATAGCTTCCATTTGTTGGTAAAGGTCAAGAAGATTAAAATCCCCCTTCATTAATTTTTTACCTAAATCTTCTGCATCTTCTTCATTGATTGCATCTTTAGCTTTTTCTAGCAAGGTTTGAATGTCTCCCATACCGAGTAATCTGCCTACAAAACGTTTAGGTTCAAAAAGTTCAAAATCATCTATCTTTTCACCAGTGCCGAGAAATTTTACCGGCGCAGATGTAATTGCGCATGCGCTTAATGCCCCGCCTCCTTTCGCAGTGCCATCAAGTTTTGTTATTATTACTCCTGTGACATTACAAGTGTTATGGAAAGTTTCGGCTTGTTTTTGCGCGCTTTGTCCGACATCGGCTGCCATCACCAATAAACGTTCATCAGCTTTTATGCAATAATTAATTTTTTTAAGTTCTTCTACAAGTTCATCATTAAGCGCATCTCTGCCGGCTGTATCAATTATTAATAAATTATATTTTAAAAGTTCATGTTCAAATTTTTTATAAATTTCAACTGGGTCTTTTATTGCTGAATCTCCGAATACTGGAATATTCAAATTTTGACCAAGGGTTTGTAATTGTTTAAGCGCTGCAGGTCTCCATGTATCTGTGCTCATTAATGCAATTTTATATCCGCGTTTTTGATAGAATTTCGCAAGTTTTCCTGCAGTCGTAGTTTTACCGTTACCGAATAAACCAATTAACATGATTTTGAAGGGTTGTTTTTTTTCAATTTCTAGTTCTTTAGGTTCTTTACCTAAAAAATTAGTTAATTCTTCATATAATATATTAATTAGAAATTCTTTTTTCGATAATCCTTTTGGTGCATCATCCTTCAATGCCCTTTCTTTGATTTTATTTGTCAGTTCAAATACAAATTTAACATTAACATCACTTTTAAGCAAGGCTTTTTGTAAATCCTTGATTAATTCATTCACTAATTTTTCATCTACAAAAATAGATTTTGCAATCTTATTTAATGTATTCTTGAGGGATTCGCTTAAATTTTCAAGTATCATTATGATAGAGGACCGAAGTGACCTTTATAAAGCTAACGCCTAATTTTATCACTTAGATAAGTAAATAAAAAAAAATAAATAAAAATAGACAAAATTCTAGATCTCGATATCTAGATCACTTTCCAATGTGTCAAGTTCACTTGTATCCAGTTCCTGATTTAATTGATCAACTTCTTTAATTTCTGAATCAATTGCAGGAGTAGTAGCTTGAGCACTTTGTTGAACTTCGTTATTGTCTTGAATAGGCGCGCTTTTTGAGCATCCTATAATTGTAACTAACAATACAATTCCGATTAATAAGATTGCAGATTTTTTCATTGTGCATCACCTACTTCAGTTGAATCTTCATTTTCATTATCAATCTGATCTTCAATCTCATCTAAATCTGAATCTTCAAGTTCTTCGGTTCCGTCATTGTCAGCAATAGATTTTACAATCTGTTGTAAAACACTTTGTGCTTCCTTCAATGCTTCTTTAGCTTTTGTAATATACTCATGAGCTGTTTCAACATTCCTTGCATCGTATTCTGTTTTTGCAAGTTCAAAGTTTGCTTGAGCATTTTCAAGGAAGCTATTAAACTCAACAATTAATGGTTCGGTAGCGCCAGTATCTTTACTAGCTTCAGCCATCCTTTCAATAATCCTGTTTAACTTAACTTTTAAATGTTGTGAACTAATTACAATTCCACCTATTCTTGAATTAACAAGTTTACCTGCAGCCCTTTTTACTGCTTGATTTGCTTCTTGAGTAACTTTTCTTAATTCTTTGAACGCTGTATTAATATCAGCTTTAGGTGTAGTCTCATCAAAGTTTTCAACTTTTAACATTATTGCATTAACTTTTGCAATCTCTTTTTCCAAGAACGCTTTAGAGTTAGCAACTTCATCTTCAGTTAAGTATTCAGCAGAATCAACTCTTTCTAATAACTGATTTAAAGTTTCAAGAACTCTTTCGCTTGCGTGTTGTAAAACTTTTTTAGCATCAGCTTTAATTTCAGGACAATTATCGTCTTCACAAGCTATTTCTTTCTTTCTTTCTTCAAATTTATCCATTGCTTTCTGATAATTATTTTTTGCAACTTCATACCTTTCTTTAGCTTTTTCAAGTTTATCTCTTGCATTAGTTAATTTTTCTTTTGTTAAAGCCCTTGCTTTGAACTCTCTTTCTTTTTTGTATTTTTCAAAGTTTTCATCCTGCTCAAGTTCTTGAACTTTTCTTAAAGCTTCAGATTTATGTTCAACAATGTTTTGGATTCTTTCAAGATCTTTCTGTTGTAGATTTGCTACAAGTTTTAACCTTTTTTGTGCCTTTACTTCACAGCCTTCAAGACCTTGTTCTTTGCACTTTTTCACTGCCTGCATTAACCTTGATTCCTGAAATTCTCTAAACTCTTCTTTTGCCAGAGTTTTAATTCTTTCAGCTTGTTCTGCGGTTGCAAGTTTTTTGATTTCTCTGAATACGTTTTCTTTAGTTTTTGCAGCTTCACCAACTACTTTTCTTGCTTTCTGAGTTAATTCTCTTTTAACTGAATCTGAATTATCTGTCTTTTCAGTTTCAGTATTTGTTGTTTCAACATTTGCAGATTCTGTGTTATCTAAATTGGTACTGTCAGTATCTTCTTCGGCAAATGCCAAAGGAACAATACTAAAAACCAGTAAACACATAATCATCAATGCGTATGTTTTTTTCATGATAAATCCCTCCCTTATTTTATTTTATTATATTTTATAAAAACATAATTCGCCAAATCTTTTTTTTGGGTTAGTATTATTCTGATGATTTTTGTTTATAAACTTACTTTTTTTTTAAATCATTTTTAATCAATTATCAAAGCTTTAACACTTTACAAAACTTTACAAAGCCTCGTTTAAACAAATAAAGCTCTTTTTAACCCCATTTTGGCTATTGCTCGTAGAAAACTATTTAAACCACATTTCGTTTAAAGTATACATGAAACGTTTATTATTTTTTGTTTTGATATTTATTTTATCAATTTCATTGGTTGAAGCGGCTACTGTTCAAGGTACTATTTACGATTTATCGTTAAATAAAGCTAATAATGTAATTGTGACGGTTGATTCTAAACCTATACAAAAAATCATTTCACCTTACGGATTTTATACTTTTGATCTACCCTTGGGCGAATACAACCTTCGCGCAGAATATTATGAAGACCAAGTCTTAATTTCTATGGCAGAAGAATTTGTATTAATTGAACAGCAAGGAACATTTAGAGTTGACCTTGTATTATTTTCAAACCTTGAAGATGATACAGAAGTAATTGAATTACCTGAAACAACTTTGGAAAGAGAATCTTATTGGTTTTATTATGTACTGGCACTATTCATTATTGGTATTTTCTTTTTGAGGTATCGTTTAATTCAAGTTAACAATAATAAATCAATTAAGAATGAACAACTTAAACAAGAGATTAAAATAGTAAAAGTTGACACTGAACTTAATGACCTTCTAAATCTTATCAAGCAAAACAATGGAAGAATAACACAAAAAGAAATAAGAAAACATCATCCATCAATGTCGGAGGCTAAGATGTCATTAATGATAACTGAGCTGGAACATAAAGGTCTAGTAAAGAAAGTTAAAAAAGGCAGAGGGAATGTTATTTTTAGAAGATAATTATTCATCATTTTTCAAGAGATAATTAACTCAATTATTGATTGCGTCTATTCCTTTTTCTTTGTGCATACAATTTGGCAGTCCTGGATTGTCATACAAAATTGCGGGTATTCCCGTTGTGTAAGTATAATCAACTTTATAACCTGCACTTTTTAAATTTTCAGATAATTCTAATAATTTTGGATCTTGTCCTTCCAAAGAAGAGTCAAAAAATGTTATTCTGCTATTTTAATTTTGTCATTTAAATTCATTCACTCATCATCCTTTTCAAGCCATTCAATTAACTTTTCAATACTTTTTTCTCCTACAGCTTTACACGTTGCCATATCTGCCTCACATACAATGTTGGAATGCATGCAACAGGAATTGTTGAAACCTTGTATCCGATATTAAGAAGCTTTTCAACATATTTCTGATTCTCTTTATCTTCCGGGTGATAGCAGAAACTAATCTTGTAAGTTTCAATTTTTTTTTGTAGTGTTAATTTTGGCATCTTAATCATTCATGTAGTCTTTGTATTTCTTAATTAGTTCTTCTCGCACAAATGTATTATGCTTTCCTACAATCTTTTCTAGGTCATTTCTCGTATCAAACTGTTCAAATGCTTCTAGGGTAGGTTTACTTATCTTAAGCTCAAATTCTTCTGTTGGTTTAGATGCAATGTACATGCGTAATTGTTCCCTTAAATCTGAAACTGTTTTCGCACTTGCAATTGTGATGTAAGAAGGCACTTCTTCTCTATCATCCTGGTCAAAATGAAATCCACTTTGATAATATAATCTAAATTATGAATTTTTTTCTAAGTATAATTTTGTCATTTTAGATCACCCTTATTTAATATTTTTTCAATGCTAGTTTTCTGTATTTTTTTCATTTTCATCCATCCTCCGACTATTCATTTTAATTTATCAAGGAGTGTCTTTCTGTACTCCTTAATTGCTCGTTCATCTTTGATTGTAATCGTTCCAGTATAGAAGATTGGTTTAGATAAGATTTTTTCGGGAATACTTTCTATGTACCAAAATAAACCCTCTAAATCAAAACATCTATAATATTGGAACATATTTGGCCTTCTCAAATTTTTTGAAATTCCTGCAAGAAAGGCAATGGGTTCATATTTATCATAACCTTCTACATAGAATCCTAAATTATCTTTTTCCATCTTAATATCTAACTCAAACAATCACATTTAAATATTATTCCGCACTTTTCACACCACGGAAGTATGAAAATGGAAGAACTAAAAGCGTTAGGCTTATCGACTTACCAAAGTAAAGCGTTAGAAGTACTATTTAGTAAACGATATACTCTGAAAGAGTTAAGTAAAGTAACTGGAATCCCTGCCGGAAAAATATCGACAGTAGTTAAACAATTATTAGAAAAAGGATTAGTACAGGAAACAAGCACAAGGCCTAAACATTTGTATATTGAAAACGTTTCCATTATTATTTCTAAATTAATTAGAGATTATGAACTTAAACAGCAAAGTGTTACCGATAAACTCCATGATTTAGCCACGCATTTTGATCAAAAAGCAAATAGGCAAACTCATTTTTTTGAAATTGGGACAAATGTGAAAGATAATAAAAGACTGCAATTAAGAACTTTTCATGAGGCCGAACGTGAAGTATTACAAATAATAAATATTCACCATAAACCTAAATCGAATAGAGAAAGCAAGACTTTATGGGAAAAAGAAATTGGAAATGCAATTAATAGAGGCGTTATGTTCAAAGCAATTTATCCCCTGGGCATAGAACTTCCTTTGATTTTAAATTTTCTTGATAAAACTAAATTTCAAGTAAAAAGAGCAAACCTTGATTTTACACGATGCGATATTATTGATAGTAAAAAGGTTTTATTAAAACTTGTGCATGAAGATCCAATCACATTCGGCGGTGTAATATTTATCGAAAACCAAAAATTTGCAGAAAACCTCAAAATATTATTTTTTAAATTTTGGCAAGAAGCTGAATAAAAAATCCTTTAACCAGGTTCCAAAATTCTGAAAAACCCTTATTCGCGCCTACAACTGCACCAGTTATTAAATTATTTGTGTCATTACTATTTTCTGTTCCGGTTTGATTATCAACTCCAACAACCGCGCCAGTTATTTGATTCTCTGAAATCGTGAAACTTGCTTGCGTAGTACCGGCATAAACTTGCTGAATTATTAAAATCCATATTAATAATAACATTATTAATCTTTTCATGATAACTACGAAATGAAAGGACAATAAAAATCTATTGTTTATTATTAATTTCTTTCTGTAATCTTGTTACAAAATCATCAACTTTCAAAGCATTTTGAATTTCACCATCACGTGTACGTGGGGTTACAGTTCCGGTTTCTTTGTCCTTTTCTCCTACCACTAAAATATAGTTGCACTGTTTAAGTTGCGCATCTCTGACTTTTTTAGGAATAGATTCAGATCTGGTGTCAAGTTCAACTCTAAAACCGGCGTTAAACAATTTTTCATAAATTTTTTTAGCATAATTTTCGCCTTTCTCAGATACAGAAAGAACAGCTACTTGTCTAGGGTTTATCCATAGTGGGAACCTTCCACCATAATTTTCAATAACCATACCAATAAATCTTTCAAGTGAACCCAGAATCGCTCTGTGAATCATGATTGGAGTTTTTCTAGTGCCATCATCTGAATCATATATTGCTTTAAATCTTTTAGGCATAGACAAATCTACTTGGATAGTTCCGCATTGCCAGTTTCTGCCTAGAGCATCTTTAAGATTAAACTCTATTTTTGGGCCATAGAATGCGCCCTCCCCTTCTTTAATTTTATAGTCCAGTTTTTTCTTGCTTAATGCCCCTGTTAAAGAGTTGATTGCAAATTCCCACTCTTCGTTAGTGCCTATTGATTTTTCAGGTCTTGTAGCAATGAAGGTGCTAATTTCTTTAAATCCAAAAGTTCCATAAATGTCGATTGCATATTCCAACATATCGATTATTTCGGTTTGTAATTGTTCATCAGTGCAAAATACATGCGCATCATCCTGTGTAAATGCTCTTACTCTCATTAATCCGGATAATACCCCTGATAATTCATGTCTATGGACATAACCGAATTCGGCATTTCTTATTGGCAATTCTTTATATGAATGAATTTTGGTATTGTAAATTAATAATCCCCCCGGACAGTTCATAGGTTTAACTGCATAATCTTCGTTATCGATTTTAGTGAAATACATTGCTTCTTTAAAATTGTCCCAGTGCCCTGAAAGTTTCCAGAGTGACGCGTTTAAAATTGTTGGAGTTCTAATCTCTTCATAACCTCTTTTTCTATTTTCTTGTCTTGCATATTCAATAAGTTTGTTGTATAGATACATGCCATTTGGGTGCCAGAATGGAAACCCCGGGCTTTCTTCATGAAACGAGAATAAGTCTAAATCTTTACCAATTTTTCTATGGTCTCTTTTCTTTGCTTCTTCAATGATTTCTAAATATTGGTTCAAATCTTTTTTGTCTGCAAAAGAGATACCATAAACTCTCTGCAACATTTTATTTTTAGCATTTCCTCTCCAATAAGCGCCTGCAATTTTAGTTAACTTGAAAGCTTTAATCTGCCCGGTATGCTGCACATGCGGACCCCTGCAGAGGTCAATAAATTTGCCCTGTTGATATATTGTAATGGAATCTTCTTTAAGTTCTCTAATCATCTCAGTTTTATACGGATTGTCAAGAAAAATTTGAAGCGCTTCTTTTTTTGTTACTTCTTTACGTTCAAATTTCAGCTTAGCATTGGCAATTTCTTTCATTTTAGCCTCAATTTTAGATAAATCTTCTGGCGTGAAAGGTTCATGGTCAATATCATAATAAAAACCCTCATCAACAACTGGACCAATAGTTAATTTTGCATAGGGGAATAATTGTATAACTGCGTCAGCTAAAATGTGCGCAGTAGAATGCCTAAATATTTCAATACCCTCTTTATCTTTAAATGTTAATATTTGTATTTTTGTATCGTGCTTGATTTCTCTTGACAAATCCCATACTTTATCATCTACTTTGATAGCAAGCGCAGACCTAGTTAATCCCTCAGAAATACTTTCAGCTATTTTTAAGCCAGTAACTCCTTCCTTAAAATTCTTTGAACTTCCATCTAAAAATGTAATTTTAACCATTTATAATCACTTTTTACTTCTTCATAAAAGAAATAGGACTAGTTTATAAAAAGCTTACGGATAATGACAGTGTTTTCAAATCGTTATAACTTCAGTAGCAGGCTTTGGAAAATTGGGTTGGTATAGTTTAATAAGGGTTTACTAAAATATCTAAATCTCAATATAGATTATTTGGAAACACTGCCCGGATAATTAATAATAGTCCTTATCTATTAACCTTACCATATACTCGGTTTTATCATCCGGATCAAAACCAATTGGATATCTCGTAATTCTTCCTTCAGATCTGGCTTTTTCTGCCATTTCATAACCTAACTGATACCATTTACTTTTTTTAATGTGAAGTCTCGGAAGGATTAAACCTGAATTAATTTTTTTCTCTAAATTATTATTTATCATTAAAACTAATGATGAATTCGGAGTATTTATTTATTTATATTCTCAAGAACCAATATGCAGAAACTTTTTAACTTCCAGGCCTACATTTTCCAAAAATCCGGCCTTTTTTTTAGTTTTTGTAATCGGTCTTATTGAAGTTGGATTCGGAACTGGGTCAGGTAAATCCAAATCAAGTTCTATTGTACCCTGTGTGATGTCAGGCAGGTCTAAACTGATAGGCAACGTTTCACGAGAAGTTTCGTTCCTATACCCGGAAAGCAGTTCTGAAGCTTCTTTTTCAAATAAACTCTTTTTGATATTTTTAGTTTCAATAATATCGGGAATTTTAGGTACTTTATCCAATTCAATTGTGGCAACATTAAAATTTTCTTTACTTTTTAGTTTTATGGCTATCTCATTATACTTATCCTTTAAATTTTGAATTTTTTTCATTAATGGCATTAATTTTTTTTGACTATGTTTACTTTGAAGCCTAATAAGTTTTATTTCAAATTTCGTGATTGATTTATCTATATCGTTTAATTTGGTTTTGTTTTCTTTCATTTTATCATTCTCTTCTTTAACTTTAATTTTGATTAATTGGTTAAGTTTGTTTTGCATAAGTATTAATGTATTTTGCAAAGTATTAACTTTTTTGTCTTTATCCATTATTAGTTTTTCGGTTTTAGACTGATTTAATTGCAGAGTCTGTTTGGCATCATTAGATTTTTTTGTTTCTATTAATTGTATTTCTTTTTCAAGTTCCTTAATCTTTTGATCTTGTTCTTCTCCTTCAGATTTTTGTTTTTCAATTTCTTCTTTTAATCCGCCTATGTTTGAAAATAATTCATAGAGTTTATCTTTATCAAGTTCATGTTCCATCGCCGTAGATTTTTTTATATGTATTGTTTCTTCAAGCGCATTAAATTTCAGGCCGGATTCATTATTTTCAATATCATGCTTCTCATATTTTTCTTTTAATTCATTGATATCAGAGAATAAATTATTAAGTCTGCATTCATTTTGGCTAATATTTTTCTCTGCAATCATACTGGTTGGTTTTAATAAAGGGAATTCAGTATTTTTTATTGTACCTGCAGATGTCTGGGGTAAATCAATTTTAGGATTTAAAAGGTAATTTAAATTTGTAATTTGTTCATCAGATTCAGTTTTTTGTGGTTTAGACAACAATCTAATTTTCTCTTCTTCTTTAGGGTCTTTAATATTTTTGAAAGGATGTAATAATCTTTTAAACTTATTTGTTTTTGGTTCTTCTGCATTTTCAGAGTTTATTTGTTTTTGTTCATTTAATTGCCTTGTTTGAATATCATTAGGCGGTTTTGATGCTATTAATTGTATCTCTTTTTCAAGTTCCTTAATCTTTTGATCTTGCTCATTTTTTTCCAAGTCTTGTTTTTCAAATTTTTCTTTTAATTCATTAATCTCTGAAAAAATCTCATAAAGTCTGCGTTCATCCTGACTAAGCAGATTTTCAGTTGCAGCTAATTTTTGTTTTAAAAAAGGAAGTTCTTTATTTTCTACTGTATTGATAATTAGCTTAGGGGGGTCAATTTTAAAATCACTTTTCATGGATTTTATAGAACTAATCAGTTCAGGTATTGGTTCCTGAAATTTTACCCTTCCTTTTGTTAGTTCAGGTTTAATTTTTTCAACGTTTTTTGTTTTAATATTTTTAAAATGTTTTAGTAACCTTCTAACTTTTCTGGGCTGTAAAGGACTCATTTTTATTTAAATAAATTACTAAATTTTTTTTTATTATCCCCTGGCCTTGGCGGAGAGGGCATTGGGGCGCCAGTTAAATTTGGGCTTTCCATTGACCTGGGAGCCATAGGTCTTTGCATCTGGGGCATTTCTCCAAAATTTAATTTTTGAGGTTCAAACATAGACCTATTTCCACCTGAACTTGGTGTCACCATCCTTTTAATAAAAGGAATATCAGAATTTAACATATTAGCAACTGCAATTATGCCTTTAGCAATCTTTTCGTTTTGTTCAATTATTATGCCCATTTTTTCATGCAAAGGCTTAAGTTCTCTTATAAAAAGTTCTTCTTCTTTTTCTTCAAGCTTCATCTCATCAGTTGCTTCTTCAAATGTTTTCATGAAATTATTTAATGTCTCAGTTAACTTTTCCATTGATGCCGTTACGTCTTTTTGTTCAGGAACTTTTGACTTTGATTCTGGTCTTCTGGATTTCATTAAATCAATTTCATCCCTTAATGCTTCAAGTTTATCAATATCACTTTTAATCATTATCTATCACCATTTTTAGTATTTGTGTATATATTTGAATATATAATAATTTATGTTATACTAAAGTTTACCCTTTTAGTATTTATAAAGGTTTTGTTAGTGGTTTACATTACTTCAGAGTAGTGAAATCAGTTAATCTTGAGCCTGTTGAAATTGATGGTGATTATGTCGGCAGGCATAAAGAGATTTTATTAAGAGTTTTGCCTGGAGAGATTAACTTGTTAATCCCCGGAGATTCTAAATATCTTTCAAATATATATTGATTTGTTTATTCATTATTTTCTAATCTTTTACTTGTGTCTATATCTGCAATTTGTTATAGAAAGACATCTTTAGAGAGCTTTGCAAAAAGGAATTTTTAGCTAAATAAATTTCAAAAAGTAAATAAAATCTTATTTTTCCACCAGTGTATAGTAATTGTGAATAATTTTCGTACATTTTTCACAATTACTAATAAGCAAATGTATGGATAAATATACGATTATTTAACACATTTGCTATACCGCTGAGGGTTATATTGGAAAAATAGGGTCTTAAAAATCTCCAATTTAGTATTTGACTCGCAGGGGAGATTTTGATTTATAAAGGCTAAAATTACGCCATTCCAAATTCTCATTGAGGGGTTTGCCTAAAAAAAGAATTATGCAAAGTCCTCTTTACATCATACCGCCCATTCCAGGAGGCATTCCACCCATCCCGCCAGGTGGCATTCCCTGTTGCGCGCCACCGGAAGCTCCAGCTATAACATCATCAATTCTTAATATCATTATAGCAACTTCAGCCGCGGATTGTACTGCCTGAGTTTTAATCTGTAAAGGTTCGATTATCCCGTCAGCCCATGAGTCTGTAACTTTGCCGTTGAATACATCAACACCGGCCCATTTTTGTCCCCTATCATGCGCAGCTTTTAATCCAGTTATCATATCAATTGGATCTAGGCCGGCATTTTCAGCTAATGTCCTTGGTATTACTTCAATAGCATCCGCAAAAGCATTAACTGCAAGCTGTTCTCTGCCTGATAATGAATCTGCAAAATATCTTAATTTTTTAGCAAGTTCGATCTCAATTGCTCCGCCGCCAGCTACAACTTTACCATTTCTAATTGCTGAAGCAAGTACTCCGATTGAATCATCTAACGCTCTCTTTACTTCATCAATTACATGCTCAGTGCCACCCCTGACGAGAATTGTAACAGCTTTGGGGTTGATACATTCTCGCACAAAAGTCATTTGTTCGTCACCAACTTTCTTTTCTTCCACTATACCCGATTTCCCCAGTTCTGCCGGCGTCAAATCGTCAAGATTGGTAACAATCTTAGCACCTGTCGCTCTAGCTAATTTTTCAATATCTGATTTTTTGGCTCTCCTTACTGCGTATATTCCTTTCTTTGCAAGGTAATGCTGCGCAATATCGTCAATGCCCTTTTGGCATATAACAACGTTAGCGCCGGAGTTTGCCACTTTTTCAACCATGTTACGCAACATTTTTTCTTCCTGATCAAGGAATGCTTGTATTTGTGACGGATCATTTATTTGTATTTTTGCATCAGTTTCGGTTGATCTAACTTCAATAGCCGAATCAATTAACGCGATTTTTGCATTCCTTACTAATGTTGGCATGCCTGAATGCACTCTTTCTTTGTCAAGTATGATGCCTTCAATTAATTCAGTATTTTCTACGCCGGAACCAACTTTCTTTTCAATTTTGATATTATCGATTATAACGCTTTTTTTGCCATCAATTACTTCAGTGATTTTTATGATTGCATTAACTGCTATTTCTGCAAGTTTATTTTTTGCAACTGCTGCACCTTTGCCGTTCATTGCAGTTGAAGCAATCATTTTTAGAATTTCTTTATCGTTTGTTTCAATATCTACTGCAAGTTCTTTTAATATTTCTTGGGCTTTCTCAGCTGCAATGCCGTAACCTTTTGAGAGTACAGTTGGATGAATGTCCATATCTAATAATTGTTCAGCTTTTTTTAGCAATTCGCCAGCAAGAATTGCTGCCGTAGTTGTGCCATCTCCAACTTCATTTTCTTGAGTTTTTGCAACTTCAACCAACATTTTAGCTGCTGGGTGTTCAATTTGCATTTCCTGTAATATTGTTACCCCATCATTTGTTACTGTCACATCACCTAGCGAATCAACAATCATCTTGTCCATTCCTTTAGGACCTAGGGTTGTGCGTACCGCTTCAGCTACTAATTTAGCTGCGGCAATGTTATTTCTTTGGGCATTTCTGCCAGTTGTCCTTTGTGTACCCTCGGGTAAAATAAATATTGGTTGAACCTGATTTGTCATTTTAATTTTCCTCCTATCAATTCTTTCTAGCTTTCTTTAATTTTTAAGAACTATCACCTGTTTAGGTTAAGTTTAAGATTAAATGGTTCTTTATAAAGATTGCGGTAGACCGGGATATTTTGAAAGTCCATTGTTAATATACCGGTATTAAATTAAATTCTATCTATGTAAGAATTATTTTAATAATCGATTATCAGTTACTAATTAATGATGGGGTGCCTTTGAAACAGCATTAACTTACCCAAACCTTTATATATAAAAACTCGAAAGTATAGTCTAAAAAAGATATTTTCTTAGTAAGTGATAGGACGATAGGACCAATCAAATGATAACATTTAAAGATAAACCTGACAGCGCAGCGGTATTAAAAAAGCTTTTGAATCCTATAATCAGTAATTGGTTCTTCAAGAAATTTAAAGATTTTTCATTGCCGCAGTTATATGGGGTTTCAGAGATACATTCAAGAAATAATATTCTAGTTTCAGCGCCGACAGGCGCAACTAAAACATTGACGGGTTTTTTATCTGTGCTTAACGAATTAATTGATTCTGCTGAAAAAGGAAAATTGGAAGATAGGGTTTATTGTGTTTATATCTCGCCATTGAAAGCGCTAAACAATGATATAAAAAAGAATTTAGTTGAACCATTGCAACAGATGGAAGAGTTAGAAAAAAAACAATTCCCTATCCGAATTTCCGTGCGTACAGGTGATACCCCCCAAAGCGAAAGAGCTAAGATGTTGAAAAATCCGCCCCATATTTTAATTACTACGCCGGAATCACTGTCTATTCTGCTGTCTTCTCCAAAGTTTAGGGATAAACTTAACAATGTAGAGTGGTGCATTATCGATGAAATTCATGCATTGGCAGATAACAAGAGGGGTGTGCACTTATCGTTAACAATGGAAAAACTTCAGAGGCTTTCTCCAGGTATGGCAAGGGTTGGTTTAAGCGCAACGGTTTCGCCTTTAGAAGAAGTTGCTCAATTTTTAGTAGGGGTTAAACGTTCATGTAAAATTGTTGATGTGCAGTTTATTAAAGAACTGGATTTGCAAGTAATAAGTCCAGTGCCGGATCTAGTCAATATTGATTATCAAACATTATCAAAGAAAACATATGATCTTATTGATAAATTAATACATGAGCATAAAACTACTCTCATTTTTACAAACACAAGGGCGGGGACTGAAAGAGTCGTGCATCATTTGAAAGACAAATTCCCGCAAAAATATTCAGAGATCAAAGAAGGTTCGCCAGACGAAGTTTCATCTTTAATTGGGGCACATCATGGCTCACTTTCAAAAGAACATAGATTGAATATTGAAGAAAGTTTAAGAAAAGGCAAACTGAAAGCAGTTGTATGTTCGACTTCTTTAGAGTTGGGCATTGACATAGGTTACATTGATCTTGTGATTTTATTAGGTTCACCGAAAAGCGTTGCAAGAGCTTTGCAACGCGTGGGCCGGTCAGGGCATCAGTTGCATTCTATCACAAAAGGAAGAATAATTGTAATGGATCGTGACGATCTTGTAGAATGTTCCGTTTTATTAAAAAATGCAGTAGAAAAAAAAATTGACAGAATACATATCCCCTCTAATTGTTTAGATGTGCTTGCGCAGCAAATTTATGGGTTTGCGATTGACGAAGTTATTGAAACTAAAGAACTTTATAGGTTAGTTAAACAATCATATTGTTACAGAGACTTGTCAATGGACGATTTTATAGAGGTTATTTATTATTTGTCAGGTAAATTTATTTCGCTGGAGGATAGGCACGTTTATGGAAAAATTTGGTTTGAAGAAGGCAAAATCGGCAGACGCGGTAAAATGGCTCGGGTTCTTTACATGACAAACATCGGCACTATTCCGGATCAGCATGGCATTGTCGTAAAGATTGGAACGCAAAGTATTGGCACAGTTGATGAAGGTTTTCTTGAGAAATTAAAATCCGGCGATATTTTTGTTTTAGGGGGGAATACTTACCAGTTTAAATTTGCGCGTGGAATGGTTGCGCAGGTAAACGCTGCCCAAGGTAAAACTCCTACAGTTCCGAGTTGGGTATCAGAAATGTTGCCTTTGTCATTTGACCTTGGCACTGAAATTCAAAGGTTTAGGGGGTTGATGCAAGACCAGTTTAATAGCAAAGTAAATAAAAAAGAGATATTACAATTTATTCATAAGTATCTTTATGTAGATGAAGTTGCAGCAGAAGCGATTTATAGTTATATGTATGATCAATATCTTTTTATTGGGATCCCCAATCTCCGGTGGCTGCTTATTGAAAATTATAATGATGGTCAAAAAAAGTATAGCATATTTCATTCTAATTTTGGCAGAAGGGTTAATGATGTGCTTGCAAGAGCAGTTGCATTTGTAATTTTTAGAACTCAACATAGAGATGTTGAAGTTGGTATCCGCGATAATGGATTTTATGTTGCCTCTGACAAACCAATTAACCCGTTGAAAGCCTTTGAAATGTTGAAGTCAAAAGAATTAAGAAAGCTAATGGATCTTGCAATTGAAAAATCTGAGGTACTAAGAAGAAGGTTTAGACATTGCGCAGGGAGATCGCTGATGATTTTAAGGAACTATATGGGCAGAAAGAAAAATGTTGGAAGGCAGCAAGTAAGTTCTATGATTCTTTTAAATGCCGTGAGGCGGATTTCCCCTAATTTCTCCATCTTGAAAGAAGCACGGAGAGAAGTACTTGAAGACTTGATGGACATTGGAAATGCCGTTAAAGTTTTGGAACTTGTGGAAGAAAAAAAAATTAAAGTAACTGAACAATCTACAAAAATCCCATCCCCATTTTCATTCAACATAATCGCGCAAGGTTACGCTGACTTGTTCAAAGTAGATGAGCGGGTTGATTTTTTAAGAAAAATGCACGGATTGGTTAAAGCGCAGATTGGGCTGAATATGAAGAAAACTACTAAATCTGAATAGGAGTAATACTTTTATAAAATTGAGTTTTACGAATGCAGTTATTACTTTTTTATAATCTCAATATCGGATATAAGATAAATTTATATTTATATAAAGAATACCTCTTTCATGGATTTATTTCAAGCAGTTATCTTAGGAATTGTGCAAGGCATAGCGGAGTGGTTACCGATTAGCTCTGAGGGGGTTAATTCACTGATTCTGATTTATTTCTTTAATTCATCATTAACAGATGCAGTATATTTGTCAATCTGGCTTCATTCAGGGACTTTACTTGCGGCAGTTGTGTTTTTTAGAAAACAAATATTAAAATTGTTAAAGAATCTTAGACATTATTCTTTTAAAGAAACTCCTTATAATAATTTGACAAACTTTTTAGTTGCTTCAACAATTGTAACTGGGATTATTGGTTTGCCAATATTACTTTTCGGTTTGGATAAATTAGATTTTAATGGTAATTTAGCAACAGCATTTATCGGAATTTTGTTAATTATCACCGGCTTTTTACAATTATTCATAAAAAACCAAACTCTCAAAAAATTACCAACTACTTTTGATGGAATCTTGGCAGGTTTTGTGCAACCTTTTGCAGGGCTTCCGGGATTGAGCAGATCTGGTTTAACTGTGTCAGTTTTAATATTTAGAGGCTATAATCCTGAAACTGCATTATCATTAAGTTTTCTTATGTCAATCCCTGCAGTGTTTGGTGCAGAAATTGTTTTAATATTATTAGACAAAGTAACTTTCAGTTATTATTTGTTGCTTGCAATGGTGTTTTCTTTTATAATTGGATTATTTACTCTTAATTTTCTTACTCAGTTTGCAAAGAAATTTAACTTTGGATATTTTTGTATTTTATTAGGTTTAATTTCATTTACACCGCTAATTTTATAAAGATTAAAGCATCTAATTTTTTTAATGGTAGAATTAATTAATTTATTGGTTCCGCTGATTGCAGTTTTCACTGGGGCTGCTAATTTAATTTGGAGCCGGATTGTTTTAGTTAGGCATAAAGTTAATTTTCATAAATTTTTGCCGATTACTTTTATTTTAGCCAGTCTTTTCATGTTGCCATTCTTAGGTTTTATAGAAAATTTTTCAATGCGCATGCTTGAACCAATAAACATTTCTTTAATGATGGGTTTAATATTTGTAGCATACATGTACAATTTTTTTTTCTTTAAGGGATTTGGGCATGAAACTTTATGTGAAGTAGAATTTTTAATGTTACTTGTTCCATTGTTTGCGATAAGTTTAGCATTTTTTATTTTTCCTTCTGAAAGATTATTATTGCCTCTTTTTTTGGGCATCATAGCAACAATTGTTTTGGCATGGTCACATTTTTATCATGGCCATATAGAATTTACTAAAAATTCGAAATATATATTGTTATCAATTTTGTTTCTTGCCATTGAATATATGTTTGTTAAACAATTACTTGGCTTGTATAATCCGTTTACACTTTATTTTGTGCGGACATTTTTTCTAACTATTTTATTTAATTTATTATTCCCTGTGAAATTTAAAGAGATACCTCGAAAGTCTTGGAAGTACTTGGTTGCAGGGGTGATGGCTTTCGTAATTCAATATGTTGCAACTTTTACAAGTGTTGAATTTAACGGGATTGTAGTCACGAATTTAATAATGAACTTATTGCCTGTTACGGTTTTCACCTACGCATACTTTATTTATAAAGATAATCCGGGCTGGAAAAAGATTGTTGCCGGCATTGTAATTCTTAGTTGTATCCTTATTATTCAAATTTACGGTTAAACTTTTAAATTAGTTCAGTAATATACCTGAATATGGAGATTATGAAAGGAATCAAAATAGTAGACCTTGGTTTAAAGATAGGCAAAATTTTAATTTTTGCAGATTTCCATATTGGTTATGAAGAAGCATTAAACAAGCAAGGAATATTTATGCCTATGTTCCAGTTTGGAGATACTATTAAAAGAATTATTCCAATACTTGAAAAAGTTAAACCTGAAATAATTATTATAAATGGAGACTTGAAACATGAGTTTGGCATAATTAGTGATACTGAATGGAAGCAAACTTTAAAACTCCTTGAACTCTTTCAAAACCATTCAAAAAATGTTGTACTCATAAAAGGCAATCATGATAAAATCCTTGAACCTATTGCTAAAAAGAAAGGCCTTGAAATAACTGACCATTACATTGTTAAAGATTGTTACATCTGTCATGGAGATGCTATTCCTAAAAAAGTTGAACAGAAAACAATAATCATAGGTCATGAACATCCGGCTATAACTTTAAGAACCGAAATAAGGGCTGAGAGGTTTAAATGTTTTCTGTTAGGGCGGTATAAACAAAAAAATCTTATTGTTCAACCATCATTTAATCTTGTAACAGAAGGCACTGATGTTTTAAGGGAGCGTTTGTTGAGCCCTTTTCTAAAACAGGATTTAGATAATTTTATGGCGTTTATAGTTGGGGATAAAGTATTTGATTTTGGCAAACTTAAGAAGTTAAGGAATTTGTAATTTAATTAATGCTATTATTTACTCGTAAGCCCTATATGTCAAAAATTTAATTTTGATTATTGAAACCGCAGATTATTTGAATTAAACCGCAGATTATCCGCAGGTTTTATAAATAACTAATCTCCCCACAATACTATGCAAACATTACGTGTTAAAGATTTTAACCTGCCATTGACATTAGAATCTGGACAATTTTTTCGTTATAATAACTTTGCGGGATTCTATTACGTCAACTCAAAAGATAGGGTTATATCTCTAAAACAAAATGGTGACTATTTAATATATGACGGGGTTGAGCAGGATTTTTTAAAAAATTTATTTGGATTAAATGATAACTATAACAAAATTATTAAAGAAATCTCAACTGATAAATTAATGACTTCATTAACGCAAAAGTATAATGGTTTAAGGTTGATGCGCCAGGATCCATGGGAATGTATGATTTCATATGTTTGTTCATCTGCTTCAAATATTCCGAAGATACAAAAAAACATTGAACTTCTTTCCCAGCATTTTGGAGAAAAAGTTAAAGTTGGAGGTTATATTTCACACTCATTTCCTAAAGTTGGCAATATTAACCTTCTTGAAAAAATAGTTCATTCAAAAACCGGTTTTAGGGCAAACTATATTTATGAAATTAATAAGATGATAACCCTCCAAAAAATTAATCACTTGCAAAATATGGAATATAATGATGCGCATAATATTCTTACTCAATTGCCAGGCATCGGTCCAAAGGTTGCTGATTGTATATCTTTATTCTCACTAGGACATACAGAAGCGTTTCCTGTTGATACCTGGATAAAACGTATCATGGAAAAACATTACTTTGACGGAAATCAAACTTCTAACAAAAAGATTAAGCAGTTTGCCCAAGAATATTGGGGCAAGAATGCAGGATATGCGCAGATGTTCTTGTTTATGCTGCGGAATTAGTTATTTTCTACTTTTTAGAAATTCTACTAATCTATTCCATCGATCGCTCGTAGCATCTTTTTCATATTCTTCTTCAGTCATTTCTGCAATAGTTTTGGTTTGACCATCAACAACAAACCTAGTACCCAAAATTTTATTTTTAATAAATGGTTTGTTTGGATCACCTCTTGCTTCTGAATAAAATTTTCCATTCACTGTAGATTTAAATATTTTCGGTTCTTCAAGTGTTTCATCAAAATAAGTAACTGCCATTTCAAAGTAAGCTTCAAGAGGTCTATCTTTAAAAATATCAGCAAAACCTTGTTCGCCTAACTTTTCAAGTTCTCTCCCTACCCTTGAACCTGGCCATTCTCCGCGTGAAGGGATTACTAATCCTGAATCATCACAAATGATTGGTCTACACATTACTGAATATGCTACTTTGGCTTTATGTTTTGCAATCTCTTCGATAGTTAAATGATGTTCAGAAATTTCTAAGGGGGCTTGTTTTAATCTTACAAAATTTCCAAGCCCTTTTTGAGCAGAGTTAACTTTTCCAGCATTAGATGTTACAAAATAAAGATAATCTTCAGTATCATGTTCAAAATCTTTTGCTTCTAAATAACGAGCAGATTGGTACCAACTTTCAATTGAGCCTGATTTCCACCAACCTATAACTTCTGGTTGTGGTATAAGTTCTGGCTTATGAAATAGTACTTCACCAGGATTAAATTTAATTCCAGGTTCTGACAGCCTTACTTCAAGTGGTTGATTCCCTTTAAACCAGGTACCATTTCTAATTAAACATCTTCTTAATGCAATGTCTTGAAAATGATTGCCTTCAAATTCTTGAATTGAATAATCAAAACCTGAATTAACATTTGAAACATTATTATCATAAACTTCTGAAAAATTATTAATCAACCATTCTAATTCACCAGGGTTTTGTTGTAAAAATTAAAAATATGCATCTTCATATAAAGTTAATGCACCTTGTACACTAACAGGTTGCCCTTTAACATCCCAAATTAAACGCCATTTATCTTTACCATAAATCTTGTCAAAATTAGCCAGAACTTCATTCTTTCTACTTCCAATTGCTCCAGGTCTACCAATTTTCTGCCAATCTGTCATGTTAATTTATTTTTATAAACAATTTAAATATTCTACTATTCTTTAAGAGATATATTCTAAAACTCAATCCCTCTCCGCGCAAAAATCCCCTTCTCAAACGGATGTTTTTCCATCTGCATGTTAGTGACTAAATCAGCAATTTTCTTAATTTTATCAGGTGCATTGCGTCCGGTTAATATGAGTTCCATTTTCGCAGGTTTACTTGAAATCATTTCAAGAATTTCATCAACAGAAATTAGGCCTTTTGCAATGCAGTTATTAATTTCATCTAAAAATACCATATCGTATTCGCCTGAATTGATTATTTTTTTTGCGCGCTGTAAAGCTTCAGAAACAAACGCTTTTTCTTCAGCGTCGCTTGTAAAACAGTGTCTGCAATCACCGCAATCTTCTTCAGTTCGTATGTAAAAACCTTTGTAAATATTTTCGTCAAGTTTAACTTGCACATTTTCTTTTAAGCACATTTTGCCATATTGTTCAATTTCTATCATGTTGCTTAGATAATTTTGTATTGCGATATATTCTCCGGTATAGTAACCCCCTTTAAGAAATTGTATTATTTTTATTCGGAGATTTTGTCCAATTCCCCGCAATGCCATGCCGAATGCAGTAGTGGATTTACCCTTGCCATCTCCTGTATATACATGTACTAAGCCTAAGTTGTCTTTACTCATTTTATACGGAGCATTTGGAAAATCCGCAGCTAGGACATGTGCTGCATCCCTCTGAATGGTACAATTTTGTTTTGCATTGCGGGCAAAGATTTTCTTCAGTTTCTTTTTTTTTATGGTGTTTTGTAGTATCTAAATTAATTACTTGCGCTTCTCTGCTGCCATCTCTGTAAATAGTTATACCTTTGCAGCCTAACTGATAGGCTAATAAGAAAGCTTTTTCAACATCTTTAGTTGTCGCATCATGTGTAAAATTAACCGTTTTAGAAACTGCATTTTCAATGTTTCTCTGGAAAGCCGCTTGAATCTTGATATGCCATATAGGGTCAATATCATGTGACACAACAAATATTTTTTTTACGTCTTGAGGCACAGCATCAACATGCTGTACTGAACCTGTTTTAGCAATTTCTTCCATTAATTCCTCCGAATAAAAACCGCGTTCTTTAGCAATTTTTTCAAAAAAATGGTTAATATAAAGAAGTTTATGGTCTCCGCCTAGAATATTTTGTTTTACAAAAGATATTGCGAATAATGGTTCAATCCCATTTGATGCGTCAGCAATCATCCCAATTGAACCCGTTGGCGCAATCGTTGTTCTTGTTGCATTTCTCATGTTTTGTCCATTGTAGATGCTTCTTTCAATATTGGGAAAATTGCCTCTTTCTACTGCAAGCGCAATAGATTTTAGTTTAGATTCTTGCTGAATAAATCCCATTATTTTTTCAGCAGTTTCAACAGCTTGTTCAGTGTTGTATCCGATATTAAGTTGCAGCAACATATCGGCAAAACCCATTATGCCCAAACCTATTTTTCTATTCCCTTTGGTCATATTTTCAATTTCAGGTAGAGGAAAATTATTTTTATCTATAACATTGTCTAAAAAGTGTACAGATATATGCACAACTTTTCTGAGTTCATCATAATCAATATTGCCGTTCTTAACAAATTTCACCAGGTTGATAGAACCAAGGTTGCATGATTCGTAAGGTAGTAAAGGCTGCTCCCCGCATGGATTAGTGCTTTCAATTTCCCCAATTTCAGGAGTAGGATTATCTCTGTTCATCCTGTCAAGAAACACAATTCCGGGCTCACCATTTTTCCATGCATTTGTTACAATTAAATTAAAAACATCTCTTGCTAATAAGGAACCTTCATGAATCTTTGTTCTTGGATTATAAAGTTCATACTCTTCATCATTTTCAACTGCCTGCATGAATTTCTCAGTTAAACCAACTGAAATATTAAAATTATTAAAAGCTCCTTCTTTTTCTTTGCAATTGATAAATTCTATAATATCCGGGTGATCAATGCGCAATATTCCCATGTTAGCCCCTCTCCTTTTTCCGCCTTGTTTAATTGTCTCAGTGGCGACATTATAAACTTTCATAAATGAGATTGGTCCGGATGATACTCCTTTAGTACTCATCACCACATCATTTTTCGGTCTTAATCTGGAAAATGCGAAACCTGTGCCCCCTCCCGATTTATGAATAATTGCAGCATGTTTTACCCCATCAAATATTTCGCTGATTGAATCTCCAACCGGCAAAACAAAACATCCAGCTAATTGTTGAAGTTCATTACCCGCATTCATTAAAGTTGGGCTATTAGGCAAAAATATTAGAGAAGTCATTATATCAAAAAACTTTTTTGAGGTTTCTTCGACATTTCCATTATACAATGCATCTGCAGAAGCAATATTCTCCGCCACCCTTCTAAACATATCTTTAGGAGTCTCAACTAGTTTCCCGTCGTGATTTCGTTTAAGATATCTTTCAGCAAGAACTTTGATACTATTCATAGGGAGCTTCAAATCATCTTCTCTACCTAAAATTTTTAGCTTTTCATCTCTTAATTTTTTACGATTTTCTCTATAAAGAATATATGCTTTAGCTGTTGAAGCGTAACCTCCTTCAATTAACACATTTTCAACAAGATCCTGAATTTGTTCAACCTTGGGAATTGTATGCCCGTTAAATTTATTTTCTAAACCTTGACTGACTAATGAAGCTACATATTTAGCTTTTTCAAAATCGTGCCCACCAACAGATTTAGCCGCTTTAAAGATTGCTTCGGCAATTTTAATTTGATCAAAATTAACTATAGAACCATCCCTTTTTTGTATTTGTTTTAATGTCCCCATATTTAACACCCCATTTACTTTTTTTGAGATTTATTATTTATATATTTAATTCTAGTGCATACATTAGTTTAGAGTTAGTAATTATCTAATAATAGTAACAAATTATTCTTCAGAAATTTTGATACAATTTACAGGGCAAACTTCTTCAGCTTCCTTATTTTTTCCAATATCACTTAAATTTGTTTGTTTTGGTTTAGCTTTAAATAGGCCATTTTTTTCAACAAGTTCCCAGTTTTCAGGGCATTGCACAGTGCATGCGCCGCAACCTATGCATTCTTCTTCGTTATAATTTATTTTAAACGGCATCTGGTTATTCCTCTTCACCAGCGGATTCATCTTCAAAATCACTATAATCTTCTTCTGTTTCTACAGCAATCTTTTCATTCATTTCTTCAATCATTTCATCTATTTGCTCATCATCCATTCCATGACCTTTTGAACCTTCTTCAATGGTTTCAGTTGCAGCCATATGGCATCCGACACAATGCAAACCATATTTTAGCATTACTTCTACAGTCATTGGAAATTTGTCAATTACTTCAACAAAACTCATTTTCTTTGTAATTTGATGTTTGGTTACCATAATTTTCATATGAAAATTTAATCCTTTTTAAAGGTTGTTGTTTTTTGGTTCTGTTGTGATAATTCTTAATTATGTTTAAGTATAGAAATAGACCGCGAGTATGTTCAAATTGGGGGATATATGTCATACCATTAACGAAAAATAGCGTTATTGTAGGTCAATAAATTTAAATTTATAAATAAAAATCATCAGAAAAAAATTTAATTTATTTTATCATATTTTGATAATATAATAATATAAATATAACTGATATGAAAAACAGGCCCAAAATAAATAATTCTAATGTTTTATTTTCTTTGGATATATCCCAGTTAAACGGGATTTCTATTAATGGCAGTTTAAATTCTAAACTCTCATTTATTAAGTTTTCTTCAATCTCTAATTCTTTAGGTAATGTTGGTTTATCCGGAAAAATTATACCATTACTTCCTGAATGGGGAGCATTTAATCTTGCTTCAACAATAGAACTAATATTCGCAACTTCTTTAATTCCAAATCCCGAAAAATTTAAAACGATTGCAGTAATAATTTGATTAGTCTTATCCTGTTCAGCATTTGCTATTATTGACCAAACCCCCATACACTTTCCTATTTCTAAATCCCAATCGTGGCAAACATATGTCATTAGATCTGTTTCTTTACTAATGTTAAACATGCTATAATTAAAAATAAGAGTAGAATTTGCAAACTCGTAATTCGTTTGTATAACATAATTTGACAAAAACCCAGCATTTGGCGTTTCAAGTTTAAAGAATGACATGTTTTTAGGATTTTTGCTTGAAACATTTGTGTTATGCAAAGTTGCATAAAACTCGTTATTTGTTTTGGCAAATTTTATATCATAAACTGTTTCAGCCATTGTATGGTAATTACCTGAATAATTTTCCAATGTATAAATTTTAATATTTGAATTTGGATAATAAAATTCGAGATTAACACCAATATTGTCCTTTTGATTCATATCCATTTCAAAATCGAAAGCCCGAGCAACAATAAAGGTATTTTTTAAATATTTGCGGTTTCCTACAGAATCAACTGCCTCGCATGTAATAAGGTAATCTCCGTTAACAACAGGGTTATAACTTGTATTACCTGAAAATGAGTGATTGGTATTATCCGGCAAAGTTAATATTATGCTAGTATTCGACAAGGGATTGTTATCAAAAACCTTTAAATAAAGATTGACAGAGTTATTTGCAATAACGATTTTGGGGTTTATGGAGCAATCAGTTATATTTGGCAGTTCAATATCTGAAATAACTTTTAATAAAACTTCTCCGCTCGCCAAACCATCAATTCGCTGTAATTTGTTAATAGTTAATACATTAAAAATATTTATTAATAAGATAAATATTAAGAATGACATTGCCCACATTAAAAGTTTATTGCCGCTTTTCATAGTTTTTTCTCAATCATCCTACTATTGTCTTACTGCAGTTTCAAATTTAATAGTGATTTTTCCTTCATAATTTTTTAATTTAGCATCTTTTGGCACTATCCCCTTAATTTCAATTGTTTTTTCTTCATTTTCTAATAAATTAAATGATGTATCTTCAGTATAAATCCATTCAGCAAGTTCGCCATTAACGAACATTGAAACTTTTACAAATTGATTGTTGTTCTTTAGTTCAATTTTTCTTGTGCTGGTTCCACCAGGTTTTATGGTGCCAAAATAAAGCGCGCTGTTATTCACATTAAAACCGGTATAGTTTCCGACAGTTAAAAACATATCATATTCCCATATTTC
>JAGVYF010000020.1 GCA_018303425.1 Candidatus Woesearchaeota archaeon
TGGACACACTATTATAATTTTGAGAGAATACATCAATCTCTCAATTATGAGACACCCGCACATATATATTTAGGTGTAAACTCAATATAGGATAGAACATATTAGAACTAACCGATACCTTTATAAATCCAAATCTAATTCAAGGAATTACAATGACAGAAAAACTATCATGCAATTCATGTAAAATGGATATAGCAAATAATCCTGGCAACGTATCGTTTAAATGCCCAAACTGCGGTAAATACACAGTTATAAGATGTAAACATTGCAGGGAAATTGTTGCGAAATACAAATGCGCAGAATGCGGATTTGAAGGTCCAAACTAAATTTTAGAGTATTTAAAAAAATGGCAAACGCAATAATTACACTAAAAATTATGCCTATAAGTCCCAACGTAGATTTAACTAAATTAGAAATGCAAGTTAAAGACAAGATTAAAACATTCAGTGGGGAAACTCAGACTAAAACCGAAATTGAACCTATCGCTTTCGGTTTAAACGCTTTAAAAATTATATTTGTTATGGATGAATCACGAGGCTCAACAGAACCGCTTGAAAAAGAGATTGAAACTATTAAAAATGTAAACTCTGTAACAGTAACTGATGTCAGAAGAGCACTGGGTTAAAATCCTATTTGGGCTTTAACTTTCTTTTTCTTGATTTCAAACTTTGAAAATATCCCTATTAATGAAATAATAAAAAATGTGCCCAAAAAAACAGATGGCGCAAACAATATCAAAGGAAGATTAGTTGTAAATATCCCTAACTGGATTGCTATCATCAAAATTACTAAACTTTCTACATCTACACATAACATTGAAGAACTGATAATCCCGGACATTTTCAAACCAACTTTTCTCAGATAAATATATGTAGATATAAAACGAATACTTGCATAGGTTAAAAAAATTAAAACAGATAAACCTAAATTATTCCATATCTCAACCAAATCTATTTCTAGACCGAACCATACAAAAAATAATGGGATGAACAAACCGAAAGATACTGATTTAATTTTATCAGTAAAGCTTCTTGTATCAGCAAATGGCATTTTAGCAACCAAAACTCCGGCAATAAAAGCGCCAAGCACTGATGAAAATCCAATGACTTCAGTGAAATATGCTAACGCTAAAACTAATACTAAAGCCAATGAAAATTCAGACTCTTCAATATGCATTTTTAACACAAATTTTGTGATCTTTGATAAAAAATAAACCAACCCAAAAGCAACACCCAAAAATAATAAAAATCCACCTACTTTTAATATAGTCGCTTCCAATAAAGGATTCATAAATAAGGTAATTACAGTAAAAAATGATAAACCTAAAACAATATTTATTATTGCAGATGAAATAGTCATCTTACCAACTGGACCATCCATTAACTTTTTTGACAGCAAAACTTTAGCTGGCACACCAACATCAATAATTGCAAATGCTAAACCTAATACAATTGCTTGTGTTGCATCAAAATTAATGCCAAAATATTGGGGGATATGATAGAAGAAAAAACTCATTATAATCATTAATAAAATTAATAAACCTATACCTAACCTTAGAGCGTGCGTGTTTTCATAAATTTCTTCGATATGCTCTTGTTTTAACCCTGCAACAAACAAAATTAATACAGAGCCAATAATTGCAAATGGTTCGATAGATTCAGCATGTATCCAATTTAAGATTGAGGGTCCAAAAATTAACCCCGCAAGAAGTTCACCTAAAGTTGCTTCTAACCCTATCTTATCAAAAAATCCGCCCAATAATTTTGCAGTAATTATTAGGAGCAACAATATTAATAAAATATTTTCTATCATGGTTATTTAATTTTTAATTGCCTCAATAATATGCCCTGATTTATCACTCCAACCACTTTACCTTTTTTTAACACCGGCATTTCATTAACTTCTGCTTGTATAAACTTTTTAGCGACATCAATCAGCTCATCTTCAGGACTGCAGCTCAAGTCATGTTCTCGCATTAAATCTTTAGCTTTCTTTGCAAAGAATTTTTTTTTAAGATCAAAAGCAAGTTCCAAACCAACTTCATTAACCATTTCGTTTGGCGTAAGCATAAAAAATAAATCGTTCTCATGGATATCTCCTAAAAACTGTTTATTCCGGGTTGCAACAACAAACAAAGATGTATTAGGATTCCTTTTAACTTTACTAAGTATTTTTTTTTTAGTATCATTCGGATAAACAAATACTGGTTTCAGCATTACCTCTTTTATTTTCATTACGAGATATAAGAACTTAGAGATTTATAAATATATTGATAAACTCATCAATTGGCATATCTGTTTTTACACCGTATCTTGAAAAATGTGTAAAGCAAATCTTATATCCTTTCTTTTTAACTTCTTTAAAAATTAAATCCATCGTAGGAGTTCTTTTTTTAAGCTTTTTACATATTGCATGAACATCATAAAATCCTACAACATCAATTTTCGCTTCATCTTGAATTACAGATAATTCCCCCAACTCCATCTTTTCAACAATAGAATTATCCCATAGTTGACCAAGCCATATTGGACCTGCGCCTTCAAATTCACCGTGTTGTCTTATTATTGCATCTGCCTTTTGTTTACCTTTCTCACACATAAAATAAACTCTCATGTAATGTTTAGTCGAATGAGAAAAAATAGGCGTTAAAGCTTTTTCATATTGCGCTCCTATCAATTGCACTTTTCTAATCAATATTCTAATACCTACTTCATGCATTAAATAATTGTGCAAGGGTTTAGCCCAATATTTACGCTGACAAGTTTTGATAAATGTTCCTGCAAGTGACGAAGTATCAGTTGCTGTTACTCCCAAAATCCCATTGCGGGCTATTCGTTTAATTGCCGAATCCAAGAAAAAATTAGGAGAACCAAACGGATCAATATCAATATAATCAAACCCTTTAGAATTTAATAAAAATAAATCTGCATCCAGATTAGAAACAACCCCTTTAACATTATTCAGTTCTAAGTTTTCACGGATTAATTCATAAGCTTTTGGGTTCAAATCATTAAAATGTACTTTCATATTTTTACACTCTAACAAAAACCTGATCCCCCGAACACCTGACCCTGCTAAAGGTAAAGCAATATCCATTTCACGATCCAAAGCATTCAGTAATGATACGGAAATATCCCTATTTCCTTTCATCTCAGGATTATAAAATACAGGCAATTTCTTACTAACCTTTCCTAAATACGCTTTAAATTTTGATTTGCCTTCACTGATTAGCTCCATTTTATAGATAAAGAACGCTTCATTTATAAACACAATCCTTATAAACTACCCAAAATTCATAATTCGACTATGAAAAGACGCCTGATTTTGTCCGTTTTAGGGCATGTGGACCATGGAAAAAGCTCAATGTTAGACAAAATTAGGAATACTGCTATTGTAGCATCTGAAGCAGGCGGAATAACTCAAGCAATAGGCGCATCAATTATTCCAATTGAAACCATCAAAAAAATCTGCGGTAAAATCCTTGCTCAACTTAATATGGAAATTACTATTCCGGGTTTACTGACAATCGATACCCCTGGCCACGCAGCTTTCACTAACCTAAGAAAACGCGGCGGAAACCTTGCAGACATAGCAGTTCTTGTTATTGATATTAATGAAGGCCTTAAACCGCAAACTATTGAATCATTGCAAATTTTAAAAGAATATAAAACCCCATTTGTGATTGCAGCAACTAAAATTGATCTTATTTATGGCTGGAAAACGCAGGATGGGCTGCTTAGCAAAAATATTGAAAAACAAACCCCAAACGCAATTGCTAAATTTGAAACTAAAATGTACGAACTTATTGGACAGCTGCAAGAAAAAGGTTTTGATGCTGAACGCTACGACAGAGTTCAAGACTTTACAAAAAAAATTACAATCGTTCCAATATCAGCTAAATCCGGCGAAGGTATACCTGAATTATTAATGATTGTTACTGCGCTTGCGCAAAAATATTTAGAAAAATGTTTAGAATGCAATATTGAAAATGACGGTAAAGGCACAATTCTTGAAGTAAAAGAAGAAAAAGGGTTGGGCACAACTTTAGATGTAATTTTATACGATGGAAAATTAAAAGTTAACGACTTAATTGTTATCGGGTCTACTGATAAGCCAATTACAACTAAAATTAGAACACTGCTCGAACCAAATCCATTATCAGAGATGAGAGATAAAAAGAGTAAGTTCAAAAGTGTTAAAGAAGTTACTGCTGCAACAGGCGTAAAAATCTCCGCTCCAAATCTAAAAAATGTCATTGCAGGTATGCCATTAAAAGTTGCTAATCTAAAAAATTTAGAAAAAATTGAAAAAGAAATACAGTCCGAAATTAATGAAGTGCTTGTTGAAACCGACAAAAGTGGACTAATCATAAAAGCAGATACATTAGGGGGCATTGAAGCCTTATGCAAAATATTAAGAGATAGAGGGATAAAGATAAGAAAAGCTTCAATCGGAAATATAATGAAAAAAGATGTTGCAGATGCTGAATCTAATCTTGAAACTGAACCGTTAAATGCAGCCATTCTGGGTTTTAATGTAAAATCCACTATCGAAAGTGAAACAATTAAAATCCTTACAAATCCCGTAATATACAGATTAGTTGAAGAATTTGAATTTTGGGTTGAAGAAAAACAAAAATCAATGGAAGCTAATGAATTAAATGAACTTACTAATCCATGCAAAATCAAAATCATGCCTGGTTACGTATTCCGGCAATCAAACCCGGCTGTTTGCGGCACAGAAATAATTGCAGGCAAGCTAAAAACCGGTATGCATCTAATGACTATTGACGGTAAAGAAATTACCAGAGTTAAAGAAATCCAGGACGATAAAAAAAATACATCTGAAGCAAAAGAAAATAAACAAGTGGCAGTTTCATATGAAAAAATAACAATTGGCAGGCAAGTCCTTGAAGGGGACATTCTTTATTCATTAATTAACGAACAAGAATTTAAAAAGATGAAAGAACTTAAAAAATATTTAACCCCTAAAGAAATCGAAGTTTTAAAAGAGATTGCCCTAATTATGCGCGCTAAGAACCCGCTTTGGGGAGTATGAACACACCGGCAAACTTAAAACACCAACAACACAGGCGCAGCCTTTTCTGTATCACATTTGATGATTAATAATTTAGGCCCGGGGTTATCCAGAAAATTCATTGTCTGTATATTAGTATCAAAAAATCCACTTAATCTCTGTAAGAATTCTCTTGCTCATCTAATTAATATGAGCATACTAATCAACAATGAAACCGATTTTAGACAAGACACTGGCTCATAACCTAACATTAACATCTCTGCAAGCGCAACTTTAATTATATTGTTGATAACCGGACATTTATCTTCAGCAATTTCATAAATATAGAAATTCAAATGGCATTTATAAAAATATAAACACCACTAATTGATACCCAATTTATAATAGACATTAAACATCAGTGAGATTTATAAATCTCGGATACTTTATGATATTATGCTAACTGTTAGTTCTATTACCGGATTCCTTTATTGTCCTAGAAAGCTTTACCTGACTAAAATTTTGGGATTCGTTGAACCTCAAAAAGAAGCAACAGTTTTAGGTTCATTAAGACATGAAATTTATGACAGAATCAATAAAATTGAAAAAGATATCATCTTTTTAATCAAAGATAAAAACATAAATTCCATTATTTATTTATACAAGCAAAAGTATAGCCAGATAGTCAGAGACTCAATAATCTCTTTTAAACCTAAACTCCAAATACTTAACTTGAATCTAAGCGAAACATTTCAAACTATCTGGCCTTTCTTAGAAAAAGAATATAACTTTCGCGCTTTAAATGTTTTTGAATTTATTCAGGAACATAAAATAATCGGAGAAGAACTCTGGGAAAAACTAACTCCAAAAATAGAATCCGAAGTAAAAGTTTCATCAATAGAGCTTGAATTAACCGGAGTTGTAGACAGAATAGAGATTTACAAAGGGAATATTATACCCGCAGAACTAAAAACAGGAAAAGCTCCCAAATCTGGAATATGGGCAGATCACAAGATCCAATTAGCTGCGTATATGTTATTATTGGAAGAAAAATATGGTATGGAAATAAAAGGCGGATATGTGCATTATCTAAGCGAAGATGTAAAATACGACGTCATAATGAACCCTTTTTTAAAAGAAGAGGTAAAAGAACTAGTTAAAAAAGTTAAAAATTTATTCGATTCAAGCGAAATTCCTCCTAAAATTCAATCAAAATCCAAATGCGATACATGCAGCTTGAAAGAGGAATGCTATGATGAGAAACTACTCAAAGAAAAGTATAGTATACAATAAACAAAAAGTTTAAATATAATCAAACATAAACAAGGTAAGATAATAATAGGTGAGGGGATTATAATATGACTGAAGATAAAAAATTTTCAAGGGAAATTATTGGCAAAACAGTGGTAAGTAAAACCGGAAAAAGGTTTGGTGAAGTTGGCGACATTATTTTTGAAACAAAATCAGGTGAATTAATTCACATTGAATTAGCTAACCCAACATCGTACACTGAAAAACTGGAACTGGAAAGAGGAAAAGATAACAAGATATTAATTCCTTATAGCGCAGTTATTGCTTCAGGCGATTTTTTAGTAATAGCCGAAGAAGACATAATTTAGTTTTAATTAATACTTTTTCTAATTTATTTAATTATTTACCTAATTTAATATGTAAAATTAATATGTAAAAAGTCAATCACAAAAAAGGTAATACTTTAACAAAGTGAAGCCTTATTACAAAAGCTAGCGTCTTTCCATGAAGCGCATGAAGTTTAAAATACCCCACAGCTTGCTGGGGTTAGATTTTTATTATAAATTCTGCGCGCCAAAGTAAAAAACACTTTGAGCGGCTAATTACTTTATCCATTAAACATGTTTAGCATGTCTAATAGTATGGATAAGCAGCCGAGCCGAAGCTAACTTTTAATGAACAGACTTTCTACTTACCTAATTTACTTTGAGTGTCAATTGAAACCTTGCACCGCGAGCACTGCTCATTAAAAAAAAGTGGTCGCTATAGGCTAATGAAAAGCTCGGCTTCTAAATGCTTCTCAATTTCTTATTATTATTTGGCTCCTTTCAGGACCAACGCCAATCATAGTCACTGTTACGCCAGTTAACTCTTCAATTCTTTTAACATATTTTTGCGCATTTGATGGCAGTTCAGAAAAATTTCTGCATGCAGATATATCAATATCCCATCCCGCAAAAGTTTCATATAATGGTTTACATCTGCCCATTGCTGAACCAGTAGGAAGCCTTTCTCTTACCAAATTATCCGCTAAAGCATATGCTACGCAGATTTTTAACTCTTTTAATCCAGATAATATATCAAGCCTTGTTAAAGCAATTTCATCGATCCCATTAACGATTACAAAATTATTTACTTCTACAATATCTAGCCAGCCAATTCTTCTAGGTCTCCCAGTAGTTGTACCATACTCGTGACCTTTTTCTCTAATATAATTACCCACATCATTTAATAACTCAGCAATAACTGGACCTTCTCCGACTCTTGATGTATAAGCTTTTACCACGCCTATTACTTTATCTAATGTTGGCACGCCTTTACACCTTAGGCCTATTCCCAAACCTGTAAATATCCCGCCTACTGTCGTATTAGAACTGGTTGTGTATGGATAAAGACCATGATCAATATCTAACAACCCACCTTGCGCGCCTTCATAAAGAATTGATTTGCCCGCAGCAATCGCATTATAAATTTCTCTAGTTATATTAGTTGAATGCTTTTTAAAAAAATCTACATAAGAACTCAACTTTAGAACTAATGCATTTTTATCAAGTAATTCTTCACTGCCAAATACATGCTTGAGCTCTTTAGATTTTAAACTAACAGCCTTATCAACAAATTCTGCAAGCTCGCCGTTATCATGTAATTCTATTAAATCGGCTATCCTCATGCCATGTCTTGCATATTTATCTGCATATGTAGGCGCAATACCTCTCTTGGTTGAACCTGCTGCCCTTTTACCCTGATAAGTACTAAAAGCCGAATCAAGCGCGATATGATACGATAATGTCAAATGCGCCCTATCACTGATTAATAAATCGGGATAAATTCCCCTTTTATTTAATGCATCAAGTTCTTTAATAAAATCTTCCGGATCAATAACGACCCCATTGCCAACAAATAATTTTTTTCCATAAACAACACCAGACGGTATTAAATGTAACTTAAAAGTTTGATCACCAACAACTACGGTGTGGCCGGCATTATTTCCGCCTTGAAACCTGGTAACAATATCAGCTTTCTCAGACAAATAATCAACAATTTTACCTTTCCCTTCATCTCCCCACTGCATACCAAAAATAGCTATATTCATTTTCCATCACCCACTTTTTAAATTCAATTTTAATAATATTTTGTTTCAATTAGTTTTTTGTGCTTCTTAAATTATCATATTTCTTTACAGCCATTTCAACCAGTTCATTAGCATACCCCAAATAATTATCGCATTTAACCTGCCTTAACTGCTGTTTTGTTTCATCATCTACGTCTAACGCATTAATTATCCTATCTATTTTTAGAGGGTCATAACTTTCATTGCTCCGAAAAATGTCTTTAAACACATTATACCCGTCAGACCTCCCTTTAGCCCTAAAAATAGTTTGATATGCTTCAGACAATACCTTCTGATTCTCTTTCAACTCATTCAACATCAAAGTCCCATTAATATATATTAATTCTAAAAAATCATTAGTATAACTTAATGCAACTAAAGAATATCCAAAAGCTGCGCCATAATTCCTTTCCATGTCATGGTCGGATAAATCCCGTTGCAAGCGGGAAACTTCTAATTCTCTTGCAAAAACTTCAAACAATGCATTAGAAACCTCAACATTGCCTTCACTGCATTCAATTAACCAGGGATTAATCTTATGAGGCATTACTGAAGAACCTACATGACTTTCAACTTTTTTTTGTAAAACCAAGTCTTTAGAAACATAATACCAAAAATCTTGATTTAAATCCTTTAATATAATATTAACATTTAAGATACTTTGAAACATTTTTACAATCCGGTCTTTAGGACCCCTCTGGTTTGTAAGAAATTCACAATCAAAACCAAAACTTTCAACAAATTCTTTTGAATATTTAACCCAATCAATGTTTGGAAAACCTACTTTTTGCGCATTATAATTGCCTACTGCTCCATTCATCTTAGAACTCAGCTTTAAACTAGATAAATATTCTAATTGATTCGTAAATCTCCCTAAATATACCGCGATTTCTTTACCAAAAGTAGTGGGAGACGCTGGTTGTCCATGCGTACGTGATAACAAAGGCACATCTTTATTCTCAAGCGCCAATTGTTTAAGTTTATCGCACAATCTAATTAATTGAGGCAACCAAACATTTTGATAAGCTCCTTGTAACATGCAATTATATGCAATATTGCTAACATCTTCAGAAGTAAAACCAAAATGAACCATTGATAATAATGATTCATACTTAGTGCCTTTTAACTTTTCACCGATATACAATTCAACAGATTTCACGTCATGCTCAACCGGTCCGATTCCATTTCTTCCAAAATGATCATATTCGGCAATTGCAAAAGAGGCGTTATCAATATCAAAATTTTCAAAAATGGCCATCAACTCTTTTTTATCTTCTTCGGTTAAATTTGGCAATCCAAATTCAGGCTCACACATCTTAATCAGATGTTTTAACTCGACTAATGTTCGATATTTATGCAGCGCATGTTCAGAAAAATAATCTGACAAAGGAAGCGTTATTAGGCAATGTCGCCCATCTACCCCGCTTATTTTTTTTAAAGAATTAAAATAAGCTTCTTTTTTAATCATTTTTTATCATCTCTTCTAAACGGCTTACTGAATCTCTAAACAATCTCCTAACTTTCTGATAATGATCTCCGTTAGTTAGTTTCCCTTCTTGTTTTAAAACTCTTCCTGCAACCATAACAAAATCTACATCGTTTGCTTCAGTGCTGTGTATAACATCCGTAGGATTAGGTTGTTTAACACATATCAAATCCGCAGATTTGCCAACTTCAATAGAACCAATCTCTTTATCTAAACCTAAACATCTAGCCCCATTAATGGTTAAAATTTTAAAAGAATCCTCCGTAGAAATTGCAGACATATCTCCTTCATGACAGTTTACTAACGTAACACCATAACTCATATGCCTAAACAAATTCATTGAAAATGCGCTTATATTACCGTCCGTAGCTAAACCAACCGGTACACCTGCCAGATCCATTTCTTTATATTTAATTAATCCCTTGCCTTTTCTTGCATTTGTAAATGGACACCAAGCAAGTTTTGATCCTGCAAACGCCATCCTAAATGCATCTTCTTGAGTTAAGATAGTTCCATGCGCAATTAATAATCGCTCCGTCAAAAGACCAAGCTCATTTACATATGAGATAGAATCAGTGCCTAACTCTTTTAAAGTTTTTATTTCTTGACTTTCCCCTAAATGCATATGCACGGGGATTCCTTCTCTTTCAGAAAATTTCGCAATTTTTTCAAGATCATTCTGTGGAAGCATATAGATTGAATGCGCGCCAATTGCTATCTTTGCCAAACCTAAATTTGTAATTGATAAATCTTTAATTTCTGCTAAAAGTGAATCTATATCCCTATCCGGATTCATAAAATAATTTCCAGTATATTCTCCATTTTTTTTAGTTTGGAAAATCGCAGGAGAAACTAATATCCTTAATCCTGTTTCATTTGAAGTTTTGATTACTTCCTCTGGGAAAAAGTAATGATCCGCAACAGCAATAGTGCCGGAAGATATCATCTCATAAGCAGTCATACAAGTAGCAGCATATACGTCTTCAGGAGTAAATTTAGGTTCATAACCCCATATCTGATTCAACCAATCAATACCTTGCTTTCCATCAATCTGTGTTCTTTTATTTAATGATTGATAAAGCTCGTTAAAAATTTTCATGCCCATATGCGCATGCGTATTCACACAACCAGGCATAACAAAGCCATCAAGTGTTAATGTATTTGCACTGCCCCCGGGCTTATCACTTATCTCTTTAATCTTGCCATCTTCAATTGATAAATAAACATCATCCTTAAATCCATCCGGCAAATAAATATGTTTACAGTTTAAATTCACTTTAATTCCCTCCTAAATTCATCTCAATTCAAATAAACCTTTTTGAAGTCCGGATAAATCATTAACAATAAATCTGTCATCTAACCCTTGAGAAACAAAATCTTCCTTTTTAGTTAATCCAGTCAAAACAGCTACAAAATATAACTCCCTGGCTTTAGCTGAAACATAATCATCAAGATGGTCACCAACAACAACAATCTCACCAACCGAAATACCTTTTCCATCTAAATGTTCAATCGCTTTTTGATACGCGTTTCGGTGAGGCTTTCGTTCTTCAGCGCTAGGAGGCGGATAAATAAAATCAAAACATTCCCGGAGATATCCGCACTGTGATAATCTTTCTTCAATCATCTGTGTCCGATTAGTCATTATTCCAAGAACCTTCCCGGTTTGATATAAAGAAGTAACTACATCAACCCCATTTAACGTAGCAGAATATCCTTTTTCTTTAGCTCTGGCCCTATATGCAGCTAAAACAACTGGACCGTTTTCAACAAATAACTCTTTAAATATATCTTCAAATGGCAGATTCTTTGATTGAACTGCCTTAATATTTAAATCATCAGGTACATTTAACCCTAAACTATTAGAAGTTTCTTTTATCATTGATAAAACATATTTATCAGTTTCCCAAAGCGTATTGTCAGCATCAAATATTATTGCCCGAATTGTCATAATAATCACCTAAATCCAATGAAAATCTCTCCTCAATTATTAATAATAAGTTTATTTTAAAAACATTTAGGTAAACAAAAACATATTACAAAAAACGTATTACAACAAATAAACTGGGAACAAGAATTCTCTTGCTCATTTAATAATATACGAACATGCAAATTAACAATTGAATGACTCTGAACTGCGCCAAAAGTTAGTAATACTTTAGCAAAATAAAGTTTTAACACAAAAGTTAACGTCATTCCGTGCAGTCTCAGTGCATTTATCAGCATAGCAACATCTGGCTGCATTAAAGTATATATGAGCACACAAATGTTAACTTTGGTTTGTCGCTTCAGAAAGCTAAAGTATTGCAAAAGTTCAATAACTTTATAAATAAAACATCTATTCCAATCTCTAATGACAGCCATAAATTATGAATCTAAATATAAGCCAGAAACCAATATCTGGACAGAAAAATATAGGCCTTCAACATTTGATGAAGTCAGAGGTCAAAAAGATATTGTTAATAGAATTAGAACATTTGTTGAACAGAAAAATATGCCTCATTTACTATTTTCAGGACCTGCAGGTGTAGGTAAAACCACACTCTCTCTAGTAATTGCCCGGCAATTATTTACTGAAAACTGGAAAAATAATTTTTTAGAACTGAATGCCTCAGATGAAAGAGGCATTGACATTGTCAGAGTTAAAGTAAAGGATTTCGCAAGAACTAGAGCAATTGGTAATGTACCATTCAAAATAATATACTTAGATGAATGTGATGCTTTAACAAAAGAAGCACAGCAAGCGTTAAGAAGAACTATGGAAAATTACACTAAAACCTGCAGATTCATTTTATCCTGTAACTATAGCAGTAAAATAATTGATCCTATCCAATCAAGATGCGCAGTTTTTAAATTCAAACTTTTACCTAAACCCGAGATAGAAAAACTAATCACTGAAAGATTGCTCGGAGAAAATAAGGAATTTACCATTGATTCTCCGCTAAACGAAATAATTGACGCACTATATGAAATTTCCAATGGTGGCGACATGCGAAGAGTTATGAACATACTGCAGGCATGCGCATCAATCGCAGAAAACAAAAAGATTACTGCTAATCTGATTTATTCAATGGGTTCAGTTGCAAAGCCTGAAGAAATCAAAGACATATTAAACACGGCAATTAATCAAGACTTTGACGGCGCAAGAAGAAAACTACTCAATTGCATGTTAGAAAATGGCCTTTCAGGCATTGATATAATCAAACAAATTTCCAAGGCAGTATGGGACATAGAGATTGACAACAGAGCAAAAGTTAAATTAATGGATAAATGCGGAGACATTGAATTTCGTTTAGTCGAAGGCTCTGACGAATTTATTCAGTTGGAAGCATTGCTGGCTTTTGCAATGATGTTAAAAGAAAAATAAAAAATAAAGCGCCTTAACTAGCGCTTACATCTTGAATCTCGATTGATTTTTCAAAGAACTGATGATATCTATATGATAAATCTACAGTAAATAATTCTTCGAACACTGAGTCAACAGCACTCAAATCTAAGGTGCATATAACAGCCCTTTTCTGTCCATTGAACAATGTAACAAACCCTTCAGATTCCACACTATTCCCTTGCTCTAAACCTGAACACCGGGGAAGCGCACCATTGACGTCAGACGTGACTTTTAAGAAAACTTTATATTTATCAGGATTTATTATAGCATCATTACAATCTGTACCTACCCTATAAAACATATCATCTTTGTCACCAACATGTTCAATCTCAAATAATATCTGGACCTTATTTTCACCCAGTGGGCTTTCTTTAAGCATTGTAATATGCACCGGCCCGCCTGAATTTTCAACATCTTTTTCTCCGGTTACTTTGCAAATTGCTTCACCAACATTTCCTAATGGGTTTTTATTGACACAAATTTTCGAACTCACTTGTGTTTTATAATCATAACAAAGATTGGCCCTAAATTTAAAATCAGTATTACCCTTTAAATCAGGCATGTACTTTAACCCTGCAAACTCAACAAATGATGTATCCCCCGGCAAATTTGTACCATCTGTGTTTTTCTTTGATCCCCTTATTCCAGGAATATCTTTTTTCAACCCAGCCTGCGAACTTAATCCAAAATCTTTAGAGTTAATTCCTAGAATTTCAACATATCCATTACCAGCTTCAACAAAATGTTCACCCTTATTTTCAAATTTTAAACCAATGGCAAAGGATGAACTGCCTTGATCATACACTTGTTTGGGTGGCGCTCCTTCAATAAATTCTCCGGTAAGCCCCATTTTTCCTCCAATAAACGGAGAAACTCCTTGTTTAATCGGTTCTTTCCCTCCACAACCAACAACGAATAACATCACCAAAATCATTAATAACACGCTTATCTTTTTCATTTTAATTACCTCTTTCAAATATCCCTGCATTTCCCATCAATACATCTTGGACCGCTAGTTGCTTTTTCGCAATCTGCATCAACCCGGCAATTTCTACCGAATAATGCTCCAGTAACGTCAATAGGAAGATTAACCTGGAAATTTTTATCCTTATACCTAACTGAACCATCTTCATTTAATTCTACTCTCTTACCATTTTTATCATAAACAAATCTTACACCCCCTGCGCCCAATTCTGATCTGTATTGATTGATATTAACGATCTCAACTCTTTGCTGGGTTGATTCCATGTAACCATACTCCAATGTAATCTGTAATGGAGTTTGAAAAGCATAAGCATTCCCGCTATAATCCACTACTTGAGTAATTACAGCTTTGCCATCATGAAGCCTTACTAAATTTTCTGAATAAGAATAATCAGATTGGGGGTTAAACTTAATACTAAAATCATTATCTCTGTAAGAAAATCCAACGGCTTTACCTGTAATGTCTTTGACTGAATTACCAATAATTACAGTTCCACTTCCGCTATTCCCTCCAACAGAAATACTAATTCCGCTTGCAGTTGAAGGAGAACCAATCCTATATCTTACATGCCCTATGTCGCTTGGTTTCAATTCATATGGAGCCTTTGAATAATCAACAACTTCACCATCGCCCAAGTTTGCAATATAAATTCTGTACAAAATCTTACCGCCGCCAATTGCAGTCGGTTCAATTTTTGTTACTCCGACAGGCGCCCCTTGACCGCCCCCTGACGAATAAGGAGTCATAACACAGGCTTTTTGTGAAGCTGTTATTCCATAAACATCAGGATCAATACATAACACTATGTTTGCATCTGTTATATACCTGTACACAGACTGCGCAAAAATATTTGTAGTATAAGAATCAGTTATTGAATCTAAATTAAGCTGACCTCTTAATTCTTCAATACACGTGCCTCCCGGAGGATTTAACTTTGACCTTGGCAAAATTTCAGTAAACCCGCAATTTGGAGAAGGATAATTAAAACCCTGATCAATATCCAATTGAGAAAATCTAATTATATTAGGGTCAAACCCGGATAAATAAAGTTTACCGCTCAAAGGAAACGTACCTTGATTTTTCATTTCTAAAGCAACTTCAAAAGAATCCCCTGTTTGAGCAAAAGTTTGAACTGGCGGTACATCCTTCAAAAACAGCAATTCAAGAGCTTCAGTCCCTCTATATACATCATCTTCAAGATTAGGTTTTGTTCCCCTGGAACCACAACCTACGATGAACACTAATAAAAACAATATTATTATGATTTTTTTGATTTTCATGTATATCAACCCATTTTATTTTATTTTGTATTATTAAATTTTTTCTATTATTAATTTTTGAGTGACTGTTTTAGTATAGTCATAAACCATTTCAACAAGCAAAGGCGATTCATATGCAGAACCGGCCGGAACAGTTGATTCACATACCACTTCAGCTTTATTATCTTTAAGATTAATTAAATAATAAGGCGTGTTTTCAACTGCAATAGCCCTGCATTTAAGGTCTTGAACGCCTAACCGCGCTGCTAATTTCAAATATCCCCAAACCTTTGCAGGTTTAATATCAGATGTTGCTGCTGAACAAATATAACTGCCTGCACCATCATTTAAAACGTTGCCATCGCCTAAATTTTCAATGTATATCCTAAAAAAAGTTTTTATATTGGCTCCGCTAGCAAGACTGCTCATTACCTCAAGTTTGGTAACTCCGACAGGAGCTCCTTGGCCTCTTGAACCAACATTTACATCTTTAGATTCACAGGCAGGCTGCAAGTTTACAGCTAAATTTTTTGGCTGTATGCATACGCTTTCTTCAAATTGCGTCCCATAATTATAACATAATATTCCACTTACCAAGGTATCTTGTAATTTGCTAAGCGTAATTTTTTTAGATTCAAACTCAACTTCATATTCTACCGAATCCCCTACTAAATTCTCCGGACTTCTCCCATCCAAACTTTGTTTAGTAAGTTGGGAAGTTACTTCATTATTAGCCGGATCAAGAGGTTTGCCATTTAGAATCCTATTATTAGCTTTAACATAATCCTGTTCAAAACCTACCAAAACATATACGCTTTTAGTTTGAGCAACCCCTTGGTTAGTAATTAATAAATTTAAAGGAAACTGTTCTTCCTGAAATACTTTTAAATCCCTATTGTCAGGTAAAAATAAAATTTCTACTCCTTTGGTACCAATTCTTAAATCTTTCATAGTCAAAGTGTCAGGTCTATTACTAGTACAACCTCCAATTATTAATGATAATATGCAAACTATAATTATATGATTAAATTTTTTAATTTGTTTGAATTTTTTCATATTCATGTTGCCTCAAAATGCATAGGATCCGGCTCTTGCCAATACCCGCCCCACGCAATCCCTGCAGGAATAAAATAATTATCCGCCAAAAACTTTAAAGGCTCATAAGCTCCGCCAATCTTAAAATTAGTAGATTCTAACTTATCATAATCTTCAATACTTTTCCCATCAGCGCTTCTTTTAGCATTTGGCCCCATATGAACATTTATATCTACTGCTACGCCCCATGCATGCGCAGAAAACGTAGTTCCTCCTCTTACGTTTCTGCAAATATAATGTCCCCAACCTGAATCTTTTTTTATTAAACCGCCATAACCATCTTGTTCAATTAATGCAAGAGCTGTTTTAAACGCAGATTCTGCCTTAGGATTCAAACTCATATCACCTATAATTGAATAACTTATAATCGGATAATTTTTTACATCACAATACGGCCCATAAACTTGTTCCATTTGACTCGGATTGCCATATCTTGATAACACTTTTAAATTTGAACCAGATATGCTTCCCGGTTTTGAATTGTTTGCCGTAGATACATCAGAGCTACTCACCATACCACATTCACTTCCGCTCAAAAGTCCCAAAATGCATCTTACTGAGTTTAAAACAATATAGTCACCATTGCAATTCTTTTCAAATACTGCTTCAGTTTTATACCCCCCTTTTTCACAATCCGCATCACAAAAACATCCATCATAATCATCACAAGTTGTTGTACAATCACTTAAAGATTTCTTAAGGCCATCACCAATCTTTAACCTTAAAGTTGTTGATTCTTCGAGTTCATATTTATATTTTGCACTAACTTTAACATACTTCGTAACTAACGGAATGTTGTTCAATAAACTGCGGGCAGATTCAATATCTTTAGCAAAAATTCGACAATTATAAGTTTTAGCAGAAGCAATGCCCCCTGAACCAATAACTTGTTTTTTTCCAATATCGTTTAATAAGTAATTATTTTCCTCACCTTCAACAAAATCAAATAAAGGACATTCAAAGACTAACTCTTTAGGTATTATAACCCTTAATTCTTCAATCCCTGAAACTTTTCCATTCCATTTATTTTCAATGGTAATCCCTAACCTATACGTCCTTTGTTGTTCAGATTCAGATAAACTCACTGTTAAAGGTAATTCATCTATAATGCCAAGCCCAATCATAATCGGACCACCTGTATATACAGCGACAGGCTTTTTATCGGTGATTTTATATTCATCCAATGGATTAAGTTTTTGTCTTTTCATATCCCGTAATTTTTGAGTTTCCATAAAATAAGTTTTAATGTACGATTTTGTTACAAATGGAAATCTGACTTTAAAATCAACTACCTCTGAACCATCTTTAATTTTGACAAGATCGTTTTTATCAGCAGGAATATTGCAATCAACAGCAGTGCTTCCGCCTTGGATATCAAATAAATTTAAACTGGGAGGGTTGACTCTGCCTGATACATGTTTATTAGTTAAATTACATTCTAGTTCAACTTTTTGATTTAATTCGCAGTCTTCTTTATTTTTATACAGCCGATTTTGCGAGCTATAATAATCTTTTAATTCTTCTCCAGTATAACCTAAATTTAAAATCTCTTCTTCGTTTAAATAACTTTCACAGTCATCAACATCTAAACTTGCTCCCTCTATCTGGCCAAATATTTCAATTGGTACTGGCGGACCTTGACTTGATTCACCCAAATAATATTCTTTTTCTCCTGATTTCACTTCTTTCAAAAAAACTCCTAAATTTTTATTAGCATATTTGTCTACGTTGCCAGTATAATAATCACCGGTTGCAATTGCTTTTTGTCTTTCCCACCATTTTTCAAATGTACTCGGAATTCCTTTTAGCCAAATTCCGATTTTTGCCAACAAAGTGGGTGCTTGTTCTAATGCTTGAGATCCAGTTTGAACAACAGTGCCGGGCAAATTGCCTGCATTTGTGTAGAGCCCGGGTAATCCGGGGATATTCAAAGAACCAATTAAAACAAAAAATCCCATAAATACAGTGCCCATAATTAAAAAAATCGGAATAAAACCTAATTTTTGTAATTTGCCGCTATACCACAGTATTAAAAAAACTACGAGAATAAATGAACCAATAAGCCCTAAAGAACCGCCAAACATTAACATCGCCCCCATTAAAATCATTGTAGCAAATACTATCAAAACTTTATTAAATGAAACAGTTGTTTGATTAGGCACAAGCATAGATTGGACTTGTGTTGTTTGCTGTGTTGTTTGCTGCGCAATAGGAGTCTGGGACTGGCTGTTTGGATCACTCAAGAACAGATTATAAACAATTAAACTATAAAATGGGAATGCATCTAAACCGGGAATAAATTCAAAAAATAATTCTTTTTTTATGGAAAACCCCATTAAAGGCAAAAGGATTGTGTTGGCAATAGTTAAGATTGCTTCAACGACTTCCAAAATAAATGCTAAACTTCCCCAACTAAAAAAATCCAAAATAATTCTCAATATTGAAAAATAATCCGAGATTCCTGCAAAGAAAATGGCAATCTTATATTTGATATTGCCTTTATTAAATATTTCCCATAATGTAAACGGATTTAAAACGGTGAATAAATTGACCAAACTATTAGAGCCACTTGCTGTTGCCATTACCTATCCTCTTTTTTAACTCTTTCTTTGATTTAAAGCTCATCATTTGAAATTTATAGTTTTAAATTTTGAAAATTTATTTTTTCATTTTTTTAACCAAATTTTTAACTCACTAATATCATAACTGCCTTCAGGCACAATTTTCACCGAATTAAAATCTTCATCTACAAACGAACTTATTTTTGTAATATATTTAACATCACTAGTATCAAAAGATTTAATATTATTATTAATATATATTCTGCCCTCTCTTGATTCGTATTCATCTGTAAACTTTAATTGTAAGTATACATCATAACCTCTGTTGGTCAAATTGTACATTTGATCTTCATTTAAATCAAAATAATAAATCGGATTCTTTTTATTTTTCAGTTCGGTATCAAACCTAATCCTGTCAATATTATATTGGCCATCAGCAATTTCAAAATCAATAGCATTGCTTCCTGCTACAACTTGTTCAGGAGATATTTCAAACCGGTTAACATATCCGCAATTAGGCAAACCTGAAAATACTTTTACACCGTTCAACTTTACAGTTAAAGTATCAGCATCTGCGCTGCAGTAAGGATAAAAATAAAGTTCCCCTCTTCTCATGATAGCTCTCTCATCATAATCCATATAAAATAATGTTGAAGTTTCTTTATGTGAAATATCAGTTACATCTGCCCTAAGTTCCACACCAGTAAGCTCATAATCATTTTTTAAGAAAAATAATATCCCGGGACCTGTAACATCAAACTCTAAAAGATTAGCTTCTTTGAGTAAAGATTTCCTTAAAAAGATAGGTTCAATTGAGCCCTCAACATTCTTATTTAATATTTCTTCACCATTTAACCTTATAATTAAATCTCCTTCAGCTGTTAACACATTAAAACTTAAAAGGACATTATCTATATTATCTAAATCTTTTATAAAAAAAGGCACAGATTTCAACTTTTCACTAAATACAGACCTTGCAATAGCAATTCCACCAAAGTTTTCTAATAATTGCCCTTCTGTCCGTACATAAAGATTTAAACTTGAGATGGTATGTGAAAACGAAGAACTTCCTTCTTCAGTAACCATTCCTAAATTTTCAAGCAATAATACAGACCCCCCTGCTGTAACTTCGCCAGATTCAGAATCATTTCCGTAATCGCTTCCGTCAAGGATACTTTGACGTATTGCTGGAGGTATAAACAAAAGGTAAACTAAAATTGATAATGCAATTAATGAAACTAAAATAGCAGCCCCGCCGCCGCCTTCTTGAGCCTTTTTTTTAAACATTTGATATCACCTACTAAATATATATAGTATATTATTGATACTAAATCTATTTAAATCTTCTCCTTTTATAGATATAAATAACATGAAAATTATCAATAAAAATCTGAGCAAAGGCTTTGTAAAGATACAAATTACGAACCGCGATGATTTATGGTATTTAAGCCAATTAATTTCTCCGGGGGATATTATCAGTGGCAAAACCATCAGAAAAATCAAATTAGGAGAATCAGGCGATAGAAAAATAGCCATTATTAAAAAATCGGTTTATATCAAGATTAACGTTGAAAAATTAGAGTACACTGCTGAATCTTTAAGAGTGCTAGGACCAATTATTGAAGGCCCTGAAGATATAGCAAAAGGAAGTTACCACTCATTTAATCTTGAAGAAAATTCCTGTATAAGTATCCAAAAACAAAGATGGTACACTTACCAAATCAAAAAGTTACAAGAAGCATCTGAACCAATACTGCCAAAAATTTTAATATGTGTTATGGATAGAGAAGAAGCATATTTCGCAATTTCTGAACAATCAGGTTACAAATTATTATCATCAGTTGAGGGAGATGTAGAAAAAAAAGATAAAAGAGCAGTTGAAAAAAACACTTTTTATCAAGACATTATTAATAATATTAATGAATATGTTTCAAGATACAAAATTGAAAAAGTTCTTTTAGCCAGCCCTGCTTTTTGGAAGGATGAAGTAATTAAATTAATATCAGATCCGGAATTAAGAAAAAGAATTACACTTGTAACCTGTTCAGCTGCAAAGGAAACAACAATAAATGAAGTACTGAAAAGGCCTGAAACTCAACAGGTGCTTAGACAGGACAGAGTGGCTAAAGAAATTATTATTGTTGAAGAATTATTAAAAGAAATATCTATCGACGGCAAATCAGCTTATGGATTGATAGAAGTAAAAAATGCATCCGATTTAGGGGCAATACGAGAATTATTGATAACGGATAAATTCATCCAAAAAGCCAGATTAGATAACGTCTATAACGAAATTGATAAAATTCTAAAACTAATTGATAAAAGCCAAGGTAATATAAACATCATATCATCTACACATGATGGCGGTAAAAAATTAGACGGCCTTGGGGGTATAGCTGCAATTCTAAGATATAGATTAAACTATTAAATTTCTTAAAATATAAATTAAAAATCAAGCGCGAAAAATTAGTTCTTTCCCACGATGCTAAATTAATTCATTTATAGTTCCTCTTGATATACTAAAAAAGCAACAAAACCAAAACTAATCTTTTAAAAATATACTTTATTATTACCTTAAACTATATTACCTTAAAACCAAACATTTATATAAGTGCTGCATCTATTTAATAATAAGAAAATAGGGGATAATAAATGATAGTTAAAGAAGAATTTTTAAATAATCTTAGACGATATTTTGCGCTTAATCTTTATGAGGCAAAAGTTTGGGCAGCTCTCCTTTCAAGAGGAGTCTCAACTGCAGGTGAACTTTCTGATATTGCCAATGTACCAAGATCTAGATCTTATGACATTTTGGAATCACTTGAAAAAAAAGGTTTCGTTGTAATGAAATTAGGCAAGCCGATTAAATATTTAGCAGTTTCACCCCCCGAAGTAATTAATCGCGTTAAAAAAAATATGAAAAATGAAGCGGATGAAAAAATAAAAAGACTTGACAACCTAAAAGATACAGAGTTATTAGAAGAACTTAACACTCTGCATAATCAAGGTATTGAAGTGATAGAACCCAGCGATTTTGCAGGTTCACTAAAGGGCCGAAGAAACTTATATGATCATTTAGAAGAATCAATCAGGAAAGCTGAAAATAAGGTTAATATAATGACCACTTCTCAGGGCCTTATTAGAAAAATTGAAAGCCTTAAACAAGCTTTTCAAGAATTAAAAAATAAAGGAGTCAATATAAGAATTGCTGCGCCTTTAGACAATGAATCTAGAAAATTAATACAGGAAGAATTAAAAGGATTAGCCGAGATTAAAGAAATACAAGACATAAATGCAAGATTCTGCACAGTTGATGGCAAAGAAGTAACCTTTATGGTATTAGACGATAAAGACGTACATCCTAATTATGATATAGGAATCTGGAGCCATAGTAAATATTTTGCAAGTGCGCTAGACTGTTTATTTGATATTGCTTGGAAACGATAAAAATCTATTCAGCATATAAAATTTAACATCAAGAATATATGTATAGCTATTGCTAATCTGTGAAGTTAACTATATTCAAAAAATAAAATTTATTCTTCCAAATAAATTTCAACATTCGATTGAGCTTTTAATTGAGTTATATAAATTAAAAATATCTGATTGCGTTTCTCACCTTCAATAGCAGACTTAAGTTGCTCTTTAATTTCATCAAACCTCGCAACTTCTTCTGGAAATTTATCTTCTACAAGTATAATATGATAACCAAATTTAGTTAATACTGGTCCAGAAACTTGCCCGACAGGTGTTGAAAAAGCAACTTTTGTAAAGTTTTCATCCATACCGTATCTGCCAAATATACCTAACTCTCCGCCATTAACAGCGTTGGGTTCTTCAGAATATTTCCTAGCCAGTTCAGTAAAATCTTCACCAGCTTCAACTCTTTCTTGCAATTCTGTAATGCGAGCAAGAGCTTCATCTTCTTTTCCATCTTCAGGAACTATTAAAATATGCTTTGCTTTAACTCTTTCAGGTTGAACAAAAAATTTAAAGTTAGTATCATAATAATCTTTTAAATCTAACTCTGAAATTGAAAAGTTACTAAACAAAGTTTTTTCTAAGAAAGAGTCAATTAAAAGTTTATTTTTTAAAGAGACTAAAAATTGTTCTAATTTAAGACCCTGTTCAATTAAGTAATTCCCAAACTCAGAATCATTCATAGCCAGCTCATCTTTAATCGTCTGTAATACTTTAATTAATTCATCTTCCGTTACAACAAACTTCGCTGCATGCGCAGCATCAATCAATAAAAATTCTTCTATCATTCTATTAAGTACATCTTCCTTAGTGATATTTAATGCTTGATAATAATCAGATAAAGGATCATATTTTTGGTTTAATTCTTCCAAAGTGATTTTATGGTCTCCAAAACTTGCTGCAAGACCAGTATTATCATATACAACTGCGCCAGTATAATTTTTTGAAACAAGCACAACACTTACAACTAATAAAAGCAAAAAAATAATACGGCCATACTTTAATTTAAATTTCTTTTTTTTATAATCATCAAAGCAATTATTTAATTCCATCAAAATCCCACTTAATGAATTATTTAAATTAAACTTATAAATAAAGATTTCTCTACTCCCGTATCTATCTATAGTGTTGTCCAAAAAGTCAATTGTCTGTATATTAATATCAAAAAATCCGCTTAATCTCTGCAAGAATTCTCTTGCTCATCTAATGAAATGTGAGCACACTAATCGATAATAGAATAACTTTAGACAAGGCCTATCACAATAAAGCTTTTATATTAATAAACCAATAGTAAAAGAATGACTTATGATATAGTTATTGGAAGAAAGAAATCAGATATTGAAAAATATGGAAAAAAGGGCACGATTTTTTTTGCAAGACAATTTGTACAAATGGGACAAATAACTTCATTGGCAAATAACCTTTATTTTGATGTATCTAAATCCCATGTGGTATTTGTTTGTGGAAAAAGAGGGGGAGGAAAATCCTATACAATGGGAGTCATAGCTGAAGGCATTGCAAACCTTGAACCTGAAATTGCCAAAAATCTTAGCGCAATATTCCTGGATACAATGGGCATTTACTGGACAATGAAATATCCCAATCATAAAGATGACACGTTATTAAAAGAATGGGGACTTGAAGGTAAAAGTTTAAACGTACAAATATTTACTCCTGTTGGATACTTCAAAGAATATAAAGAAAGAGGGATCCCTACAGATTATCCTTATTCAATAAAACCTAACGAACTTTCTGCGCAAGATTGGATGATGAGTTTTAGATTAGATGCAACCAACCCTGTATCAGTTTTGATAGAAGCGGCTATTGAAGAAATTAAAAAAAATAAAAAAGAATATGATATTGAGGACATATTAAAACAACTCAAATCTGATCAAAATTCTGAACCGCATTTTATACAAGCAGCTGTTAACCATTTTAAAAGCGCAATATCCTGGGGTGTATTTAGTAAAGATGGTACACCATTCAAAGATTTAGTAATGGGCGGCAAAATTACAGTAATTGATGTAAGTTGTTATGCAACGATCCCTAATGGCTGGGAAATTAAATCTTTAGTTATTGGGCTAATTGCGCAAAAACTGTTCATTGACAGGATGGTCTCTAGAAAAAATGAAGAATTTCGCGCGATTCAGAGCGCTGAACATTATTTTAGGCAAGTAGAAACATATGAACAAAAACCACTAGTGTGGCTAATCATTGACGAAGCTCATGAATTCTTACCTAACCTTGGCAAAACAAGCGCAACTGATTCGCTTGTTACTATACTAAGAGAAGGAAGACAGCCCGGTATTTCTTTAATCCTCGCAACACAGCAGCCCGGAAAGATCCATACTGATGTGATGACTCAATCAGACATAATAATCAGTCACAGGATTACGGCAAGAATAGATATAGATGCGCTTAGTATGTTAACTCAGTCATATATGCGTGAAGACCTTGGAAAGCAATTTGCAGCTTTACCAAGATTGGTGGGTTCAGCTGTTATACTAGATGACCAAAATGAAAGAATTTATCAAGTAAAAATTAGACCAAGGTTTACATGGCACGGCGGCGAAGCACCATCTGCGTTAATAGACATAACCCCTGGCAACATAGACCTAAAAAATAAAGAAAATCTAGAAAACATATTTTAATTATCAATTAAATTTATACACCACCAGTGAAATACACTGATGGAAAATGCAATTTTAGTTAAAAAAAGTTTTTGCAGCATATTTTAATTCTTCAACTTTATTTAATTGTTCCCAAGGAAACTCATTCCTTCCAAAATGACCATATGCCGCAGTTTCCTTATACCATGGCTTTTTCAAGTCAAGCTCTTTAATAATCGCAGCAGGCCTAAAATCAAAAACCGTTTCAACCACCTTACTTAAATACTTATCAGAAAGCTTTCCCGTGCCAAAACTATACACCGTAATATTATGCGGTTTTGCAACTCCGATAGTATAAGCAACATGAATTTCGCACCTATCAGCTAAACCAGATGCAACAATATTTTTTGCAACATACCTGCAATAATATGCCGCGCTCCTATCAACTTTACTAGGATCTTTACCAGAAAATGCTCCGCCTCCATGTCTCCCCATGCCCCCATAAGTATCAACAATAATTTTTCTGCCAGTTAACCCTGCGTCACCATTCGGTCCTCCAATCACAAATTTACCTGTCGCATTAATATAAAATTCAGTATTCTCATCAATATATTTACCGCACACGGGTTTTATAATTTTTTCTAAAACATCACGCTTAATTTCCTCATATGGTCTTTCTTCATGTTGAGTTGCAATTGTTACAGATACAACCCGCTTAGGTTTATTATCCTCATATTCAACCGTAACTTGACTTTTCCCATCTGGACGTAAATATATAATTTCACCTGTTTTTCTTGCCCTTGTCAAATATTGTGTTAACTTATGCGCCAATGAAATTGGAAGAGGCATTAACTCCGGAGTTTCATTTACAGCATAACCAAACATCAAACCCTGATCACCTGCGCCCTGTTCCTTAAACAAGCCTTGGCCTTCAGTGACTCCTTGCGAAATGTCAGGACTTTGCGCATGAACTTTTACGTCAACTTTACATGTTTCAGCATTAAATCCTATATCATCATGCACATAACCTATCCCTTTAATTGTGTCCCTTACAATTTTCTCATAATTAAGTATAGCATTAGTCGTAATTTCGCCCATTAAAAGAATATAATCCGTTGTTGTTGCAGTTTCACAAGCTACTCTGCTGTTTGGATCCTGCAAAAGTGCTGCGTCTAATACAGCATCTGACACTTTATCACAAATTTTATCAGGATGGCCTTCAGTCACGCTTTCAGAACTAAATAAATAATTTCCTTGCATATAAATCACCTTTTTAATCTTCTCAATAAATCTAAACTATAATTATCAGCGCCTAACAAATAAAGTTGCACACCCGGAGCCCCTTTTTCTTTTAATTCATGACATAATTTAAAAGTATGGTCTAAACCTATCTGTTTACCTTCTTCTTTTGTAACGCTTTTAAATAAATTTTGAAGATTGTCCGGTACAGTTACATAAAATGGTTCTTTTTCAGCAGTTAGACAATTATCATACGACTTAATCATCCACACACCAGGAATTATGGGGATTGAAATACCGGCATCTCTGCATTTTTCTACAAATATAAAATAAATTTCAGCATCAAAAAGCATTTGGGTTATTGCAAACTTTGCGCCCGCATCCTGTTTCTGCTTTAGCCTTAAAACTGCTGTAGAAATATTTTTATCAACGCCATAACCTTCCGGATATGCCGCGCCACCAATGCAAAAATTATTCAATTTCGTCAAATGCGCAATCAAATCTGTTGCATATCTATAATCAATTAAATAATCCTCTACGACTGCGCCTTCTTTTTTTTTCTCCATTGACAAATCACCCCTTAATGCAAGAATATTCTCAAGTTCAAGATGATGCATATTAACAACTTCTTCTTCGATCCTTTCTTTATCATACCCCAAACAGGTTAAATGCACTATACAATTTTTACCAGTCCAATCTTGGACTTTATGCGCCAATGAAATAGTGCCTTTTTTCAGTCTGTTGCCAGCTGCCCCCATCGTCATGCTATAAAAATCTACACCCAACTGATTAAATGCTGCAACAGTCTCTTTTAATTTGCATATATCAAATCCTCCGTTCGGAGGCGCAAGTTCAACTGACAGGGTAAACTCATTTTTTCTTAATATATCAAGCAGCGTCATACCAAATTAACGCCGTTAAATAGTATAAATAAACTTTTGATTAAAATATTCCGATAAGAATATAAATAAACTCGGACTTTTTATGAATATGCAAAATATATCCGAAATTAAAAGATTAAGAAAAAGTTTAAACTTAACACAAAAAGAGCTAGCCAATAAAGCTCAAGTTTCTCAATCATTGATAGCAAAAATTGAAGCGGACAAAATTGATCCAACATATTCTAAAACTATGCAAATATTTAACGCGCTTAATAACATTATCATCAAAGAAAAAATCCAAATTAAAGATATAATGCAAAAAGAAATTATTTCAATTAAGCCTGAAACTCTAATATTAGAAACTATCCAAATTATGAAGAACTATCAAATATCTCAGATGCCTATAGTAAGTAATCACCCAATTGGACTTATAACTGAAAGCATACTCCTTGAAAAATTATCAACAATTAACACTGACAAACTAAGTAAAATCAAAGTTAGAGAAATTATGGACGAATGCCCTCCTATAATAAGCCCTGAATGCCCAATTGAATTAGTTACAAATTTATTAAAACATTATCCAATGATATTAATAAAAGACAAAGAAAAATTATCCGGTCTGATTACAAAAGCAGACATATTAAACGCTTTTTCAAAAAAATAAGTCAAACAAAAACAAGTTATCTCTTCCACCACTCACAACCCACTGCACATAAATAACCCGGGGTAAATGATATTTAATTTTTTTTACGCTTTTTTGCGGGCTTCTTTTTAACAACTTTCTTAACCGCTTTTCCCATTTTCTTTTTAGCAATATTCCTGATAACTTTTTTCACGGGAATTGTTTTTAAAGTGCTAAAAGTTTTAATTGATTTAAGCGCAGCTAATGCAAAAATTGCAAACATTAACATAAAAAGTAAACCCCATGTTAAATCTAAAAATGAATATATAACAGCATAAAGGCTAACAAAAAAACCAACTACTCCTACAACTAAGAAAGAAGCCGAGAAAGGTTGTCTTACAAATCCATGATCATCCATATTTTTATACACCTCTTTTTTTAAACATAACAATAAAATTAGGAGAATCTATTTTAAATACCTTTCTATATTAGGGCGCTGTCCAGAGTAGTTTCATTGTCAATTAGTATCTTCAGATTTAACAATGACTATAATGCTGTCATTTCGCTTCATTCCGCAGTTAAAAGTTAAACTTTTAACGACCGTTCTTGGCTACTTTATGTTTCAAACATCGGAATTCCATTTGTCTTAAGTCACTTCGTTCCTAACTTACAACAAAATTGTAAGTATTGACAAGTGATTTCACTACTGATGATTATTTTAGAATTTCGACTGTGCTCAAAATACGGCAGGGGGTGAGCAAAGCGAACATGCTATTCGTACCCAAGAATCTTTGATTCTGGGCACAGAAATGGCTCAGCC
>JAGVYF010000021.1 GCA_018303425.1 Candidatus Woesearchaeota archaeon
AGACTTTGACATTAAAGTAAATTGCTTACTAATCTGATTGGGTTTGAACCACATAGAAATGCTTATCTCTTGCGTAGGTTCTATTGACGCATGATCAGTAATTGTAACCGCTGGTGAACCGCCTGTCCTGTTAAATTCAAATGCGTTTTTAATTTTACCGGAAATATTTGTGACATCAACAACTACCCCATTATTGCCCGTTCCACTTTTATCATAACCATTGGTATCAAAGTCCCAATAACCAACTAACCCATTACTCAATGCCCGTGTCCCGTTAATGTACCACTCATACACAGTTGCGTTTTCCGGGTCGCCGTCTGCGTCTGTATATGTCCAAGTTCCGCCAACTTCCGATGTTATTGATGTCACAGTTGCAGGAGTTATGTTTACATTAGATGCTACTGGAGCAGAATTTTCTATCCTGATTAAATTGGAAGTTACGGTTGTTCCATCCTGTGTTCCATCATTAGGCGTAACTTCTACTGACCATATATCACCTCTTGAAGTTTCCTGACTAACTATAAGATCAGTTCTATTATTGTATAATGCTTGAATCTGGGCAGATGACAAAGTCCTATTCCAAACTATGACTTCATCAATGCGTCCATCAAAACTCTGTGTTGATGTGGTCCAGTTTGCCCCAATCAAAAACGGTTCTGAACCTGCATCATGAGCTGTAATGCCGGAAACCGAAACAGGACTATCCGGCGCTTCAATACCATTAACATATAACCTCAGCCCAGTAGAACTGCCTTCAAGATAAGTAAAGCAGACATATGTCCATTTTTCCAATGGGCTTGAAAGATTATCCGAAGTAAGCAGCGCACTGCTTGTATCTGCGCTGTCAGCCACAAATATGCCATACACATCAGATTTACCAGTAGCAGTCTGGAAATTTTGTCTGTAAAAAATAATACCATCTGTCTGTGAAGCCGATTTTTTAAAAATTGTGTCATCATTGCTTGATGTGTCATGATACACCCATGCGCAACCACTTAGCTCAGCGGAGGTATCTATATCATCAATATCACCGGCATCGATATAACTGCTAACTCCATCAAAATCATAAGCCCCAAAACCGCTATAACCGCCGGATGAATTCCATGTTGTTCCATTCACCGTGCCGTTATGCAACCCCGTAGAATAATCCCTTGTAAAATAATTTTCATTATGCGTTGTATTTCCACCAGCTTCAAATGGCATATTTAATATTGCAATAGATGAGCCGTTTATGAGCCAGTTAGTTATATTCTTTATTGTATTTCCATTTATATCAGTTGCAGTAAAGTATAATGTCAAATTATCCGAAGTAAGATTATTTGCTGAAGTTGCATTCAAAAGAACGTTTGTAATTGCAGGCGGTTGATTTTCCTCTTCAAGTATGACATAACTAGGTTCAGGCCACATATATTGCCTTGCAGACTTTCTTCCAAATAATACGGATTCATCGTCAGTAGTTGTTTCCCAATTACCCCCTGCAGGAGAAGTGCATTCTACCTTTGCGCCAGCTGCAAAAGTTTGGACATCGGCGCCAGTGCCCAAATCTATCTTGCTCGGCCATGGATAATCATTAGCCTCTCCGGATAAATCACTTCTATTTATGTAATACTGCCTTCCGGAATAAAGAGTGCAATTGGTATTTTTTCCTGTAGCTGACAATGCAACATAGTCGCCATTTTTGTAAAAATAATATTGTTTTTCTAATTCAATTTCAGGAAGCAATGCTGCATTTTCATTGCCGTCACCGTCACCATGCTCATTAGCTCCCAGCGATGTGGCATTTGAGGTAATGTGATATGCTAAACCAGAACCATCTGCCCCATCAGCAGAATAACTAGTATAACCAATGCTCCTTGTACCAGAACGATTGTCTCCTGCGCTGCTTAATTCCTGTATCCATGCATTGTTAACTGCGTTTGCTGTTCTAACGTGAGCTACACCCCAGATATCATTGCTTAATGGATACACAGGGAAATTTGCATTTGTAGTAGATTCTACAAACATCAAGAATGGAGCTGTTGCATTGCAATATATTGAATTACCGCTGGTCCATACTTTAGTGGTTGCAGAACATGCTGCGTTCTTAGTACAACTTGCGCTATCCTGCGAAGTTCCCCATGTTCCAGAATTATTTACTGCCTCATAACAATTAATTGTAATGCTTGCAAAAGGAGCATAGAAATATAAGTCATAAGCCCCCCTTCCATTATCAACCACAAATTCAGTCCCGGCCCAACTAATCGGATTTAATTCTGCTCCGGTTGCCTCATCAGCGTCTCCGCCAATTAAAGCACCGGTTACGTTTAATCTTGAAGCGCCAGTTCCGCCATATTCCGCAGTAGAAAAATTAGTGAACTTGCCCGCATTTAGTGAAATTGTTTTTCCGGGAGCTATTATATTTGTATTTTTATCATATGCCACAACTCTGATATTACCATCATACACATTTTCACCTACTGTATAATAGATAGCCTTTGCAATTTTATATGTAAATACTGAACTAATATTACTTTCAGATGTTGCATTGACATTTCCATAATACATATAAATCGTAGTATTAGAACTTGCAGTCATTACAGGCACTTGCACCCATAGCAAAGTTTCAGTTGTATTACAAGTTAAGCCAGGACCTTCATCAATATAGTAAGGTATATCATTATTAGAAGCATTTGCAAACCGTAAATCCGAACAATCAGAATTAACTTTACCTTCTGCAATTAAAGAATTTTGGTTGGATCTATTGCATATATTTGGGTAAAATTATGTTCCATGAACTTGGTTAAAGGTATGTCATCTATGCCAATCATTCCTGAACGATTAGAGATAAGAATATCATAGAACTCAATTTTTTCTACAATGGTCCTCTCAGGTTCAACACTTAAACTATACACTCCTTCTGTAAGATTAGAATCGGGCTGAGTTATATAATTCTTATTAATTTTCTTTTTTATATCTTTTATTTTTAAATTTAATCTTTGTCCAGAGCTACTCTTAATTATAATTTCATTTTCTTCTTTTGAACTACTAGTGATACTAGGGCTTACAATAACTACAGAATCATTTGCCTCATTTAAATCAATTAATGCCCTCTCAACATCAATTAATACATTATCAACAACCACATAATTGCCATTTGATTTTTTATTTTGATTTCCTGAGACAACCAATTTCAATTCATAAACAACATTATAAATTTTTTGAACATTATATTTTACCTCTTGAGAGTACATGTCAATCGTATCAATTAATACTGAATCAGCATAAACATCCATCATACCAAAGTCATCACGAGTCTGATAAATAACACCAACGTTGCCAGACATATTATAAATCAGTGAAGAGTTTGGCGTATTTGAAAATAATGCTGAACCATCAGTATAATTAAAGTCAGATATTAGGATCCAAACACCGGACTCAATAACTTTACTAGTAATACTTGGTTCAATGTAAACGAACATTGTTAGCATGAAAAATAATATTGCAACTAACAAAATCTGATTCCAATATCCATTTTGACTTAATTTAGTTCTTATCATTGTTTAATTTTTCGCGAGAAGCTTTGGCTTCTGCGCGCAAACCTTCGGTCTTGCGTTTGGCCCTCGAATAAACTGTCCAAATAGTCCTATCACTGCGCCTTAGCAAATCCCCAATTTGTTTGAAAGAATACCCTCCCCTCTCTTTGAGATAAAGAACAACTGCTTCAAGCACAGCAACCTTTCTATCTAAAAATATACTTAATGGCACAGTAACTTCAGAAAAGATTAAATCTGGTTTCGGATATCCTTTTCTTTTTTTACTGGCCCGATTATAAATTGTCCAAATAGTCCTATCGTTCCTATTAGTCAAAACTGCAATTTCGTGATAAGAAAGGTTTTGGGTATCTTTCAAAAACTCTATTAAGACTTCAAAAATGCTTAAAGTTCTATCACAAAACAAAGAAACAGGAATATCAATTGCCAATTTTCGAGAATATGGAATTGCAGAACTAGGAAATTCAATATACGACTCTCTAATTACACCTTTTTTTCTACCCAAAACATTACATTGTAGGTATAATTTAATATTTAAACCTTACTATTATAATAAAATATATAGTTAATACTTACATTGTAAGTATAACTTAATTAGATAATAATTTAAAAAAATAAAATCGGCATATTGCCTAATTAAGGGATTAAAAGTTGGAAGATAATACTGACAATGTAAGTGATAAGATATATATCTTTTGTATTTAATGGACCAGTAATGCCCAATTCATCGCTTAAAGATTAGAAAAAAATACTTACAATGTAAGTGCAGCGAGATATAATATTTTCAATTTAATAAAAAATCTTATTATTAACAGACCAACAGACATTAGCAACCTTGGCGAAATTCATACAATGATTTTATGACCGAAATTATTATATACAGGTATTATATATCTTTATATAATATGAAACAAATTACAATTTTGCATAGCCCAACACTCGAATCTGTAATTATGGTAGAAACAATTGTACAAAAATATAGTCAAGAATATGGAAAATTTCAATTATGGAAGAAACTTCCCAAAAAAATGATGTATCAAACATTTCAAGTTATACTTAACTACTTAGAAGAATCAGGTAAAATTTTCATTGATAAAGAAGGTTGTGTGATATGGACATACAATCCGCAAAGAATAAAGAAACTAATTTCTGAGGATTTAATTGTACGATGAATAACAAACCAATAAATGTTAGCTTTGTATCACAAAAACTCAAATCCCATTTTAATACTTTGAAGTCTGGAAAATTTGAAGATAAGAGACTCTTTGACTTCATAGATCGTGCAATTGATGATTTAAAGAAGAATCCGATATGTGGCACTAAAATCAAAAAGATGTTATGGCCCAAGGAATACAAACAGAAATATAGCATTAACAACCTTTGGAAGTATGATCTCCCAAACGCGTGGAGAATTATTTACACTATTGAAACTGATGAAGTAACAATAGTTAGTATCATTCTTGAATGGTTTTCCCATAAAGAATATGAAAAGAGGTTTAATTATTTATGAGATTTAAATTTATGAATAGTAAAGAAATAAAACAGTTGCATACGTTATTTAAAAAAAACTGGGGTTTTAATAGCAAACTAGAATTTGCTTTTCTTAAAACAGATAAAGAAAAAGTATATGGTATAAACAAAGAGATATGTAAAATTGATTTTATGAAACTTAAAATTGATTCTTTAGGGCTGTATATGGGAGAATTAAAAAAGGGGCAGTTAAGACTATCAATTGAAGGTTCACAATTAATAGGGCCCTATTCAGATAAAAACATAATAAAATTAGATAAAGACGAATTAAAGGAATGGTTAAAAGGCGAAGAGATACCGGTTAATTTTGAAGAAGAAAACTTTGTAATCATAAAACATGAAAAGGATTATTTTGGCAGTGGTAAATTAAAAAATGGTAAAATTTTAAATTATGTGCCAAAAACAAGACGGTTAAATTTTATTGAAACTGAAGAATAACTTTCATCTCTTGCAGAGGATTTTTCATAAGTTCAATCATTCTTCGATTAATATGAATTGCAGCTTTATCTGCATCAATACCCAAAGTTCTTTTAGATATAAATTTTCCAAGCCTGATTACAAGTTCACTTGAATCAAAGAATTCAGAATTAGGAACAAATAGAATTATCTCAGTTAATTTTTCAACTTTAAGAATTAAACTCAGTTTTTTGGATTTCAGAAACGGTTTAATTTTTTCAGGATCAAAATTAGACTTTGTCCCAATTATACAATCTCCATTTAAAGATAAATTATGATCAATAACAATCTCAAAAGTAGTTTTATGCATGCCTTGTATGTTTTGGTTCCCAAAACATGAAAATTCATATTTCATAAATTTAAATGGATAATTGAGTTAATTAATTTTTCGATTTATTAAATGTATAACAAAAATCGGGCTTGACAAAAACATTTAGTCTGCGCATAAGAATGGCTGATTGTGCGCTATTCAGCAGAATTTAACCTAAATAAAAGTTTACTTACTTATTTTAGATTCTTTAGCCATTTTTGCAAGATCTACACCTAATTCTTTTAATGATTTAACATGCGCCTGCATCTGTTGTTCTACAATTGAAAGAATGGCTGATAAACCTTCGCGCTCTTTAGCTAAAGCAGATAATGAACCCTTATGGATTCCAATTTGTTCCGTAAAAGCAAACTCTGCTAAAACTAAAATATGCAGTTGGGATTATGAAAAAAAAGTATTGAAGATTGAAATTAAATCACCCGCTGAAAAAAACAAAGCAAATCTCGAAATTATTAAATTTTTTTCTAGATTATTAAAGAAAAATGTGAAAATAATTTCCGGGTGTACTTCTAAGACTAAAGTATTAAAACTAATTGAAAAATAAAGGAGTAATATAAACTTCAATCAGCGCGGCTACCACCAAAAGGATTAAAGCTATAAAGATTAATTGTGATGTGTCAAACATTATTTTTTCAAATCGTTTAGATTCGATATCACGATTTATTACTGCCACAGAAATAATTCCTCCGGCTAACCCGGCAATGAAATATGCCGCAATCTCTGGCAACCCATGAACAAAATATCTTAATATTCCAAATGAAAAAGATTTCCAATAATTTAAACCCAAAAATGCACCTCCCATTGCAGCAAAATTTGCTTTAATAAAATTACCCATTGCAGTTCCAATCACAGAAGCGTTCCATGTTAAAATAAAAATTGACCCAAAACCATAAACAAACGAAAAAATAATGCAAAATATCAGAACTTTAAAATTATTAAATAATATATCTGAAAATAAAGATAAGGATTCAATTAAATTGCCTGAAACCCGATTATTAATATTGAGAATTGTTTGAGTTTGTATGGAAAAAAGATTGGTCACTAAAGATTGGGGCAATATAGTGTACCAAAAAGCATATGCTATAGTAATCCCTACAAATAAAAACATCAAATAATCTATAGCTTTCCGATGCTGATTTAATAATGTAATTTCATCTTTAATCAAAATATCCATTTTTTCTTCACGTTTTTGTGTTAAATATATTAAAGGAGTACAAGCCAAAACTGTAAAAAATACCATTATAATGCTAGCCTGCTGCGCAAAAACCCACAAAGAGAGTAAAATTGCAACTGATGAATAAAGAAATCCATAAAACAATAAACTCCACGGCCTCTTTTCAGCCAGCTTAGGATTTGTAAATGATTCTATAACCATATTATTCTTTTAGATTTATCTATATATATAAGTTTCGTAACTTTATAAACCTTCATTTTTTGAAAATTTCATAGAGAACAAAAATTATACCTCCTTTTTTTCATAGTAAAAGCTTCAACATAATAAAATAATATTGCCTATTATTTACTTTTTTTGAAAACAGATTTTCGAACTGTATCCCTATCATCAACTAATTTAAGATTTATAAAAAATTTAGAAAATTTAAGGACACCTGATGCAAGAACAATAGAATAAACTATGAATATTAAAGTTAAATCTAAAATCGTTTCCATGCCGGACAGTTGATTCCCTATTAAGGATACTGCAACAACTGCAGTTGCAATCCCTTTTGGAACTACTAAACTCATAAATAATTTTTCTTTAAATGTATAATTATTCTTTAAAAGCGCTACTTCAACTGCAATTAATCTGATTAATAAAAATATTAAAAATAGCACAAATGATTTACTCAAAAAACTGAACGTCATTGGAACATCAATCAATAAACCAATTAAAATAAAAACCACCAATTCAAGGAATATTGAAAAAATTTTGGAAAATTCTTGAATATGCCCTTTATCTTTTAATGCCATATTTCCAAATATAAATCCCATTGCAGTTACTGCAAGGACTCCATTCCCTCCTAAATTCTCAGCTAAAATGTACGTCAATAAGGCGGCTGATATTAACGCCAATGGAGAAAGAACATGCGAATGTTGTTCTCTCAAGATTTTAACTGCAGCTAACCCTATAACTACACCTGCGCCAATTCCTGTAATAAATTGCTGTAAAAACGGAATCAATTGTTCAATAAGTTTTGATATGATTATTGAAGATGAAAGAAAACCAATATTTGATATAAGTTCTAATATTAAAAAAGGTATAATTACAATTAAAGGCGTATTGAATATTGATTCAATCTCTAAAAGCTTGATGACTTCATTTTTTGTTTCTTTTATCATAGACATAACTACGTCCGATGCAGTTCCAGACATCAATGCCGCAAATAATCCTGCCAGGAATATATTCTCTAAACCAAACAATAAGTTTGTTAAAATAGAGAGAATAGCAAAGTTAACTGCAAAAAAAACTATTGTGAGTTTAAGAGCGCTAAGCGAAAAATCATCAAGATCCTTATACTTAAATTTTGAAGTGCTTTCAAATACAATCATTACTAATGCAAGTAATGCTAATATAGCAATAAATAACGGCGGAAAAAATATTAACGGTCCGCTTAAATAAGGGGTATATGATTTAATAAAACCTAACTTTTGGAAAAAGAAAACTCCCCCATTTATTATGTCCCAAAACTTATTTAAAAAAATTCCCGTAAAAATTAATAACAAGATATTAGGTACTGCTATCTTTTTAGAAATCACGCTACAAGCTAAACCTAAAAGAACTACTACCCCTAAATAAGTTAAATAACTTATAGATTCCATTATTACCTCTTTCTATTTGACTTGTAGCATTTTGTAATTATAAAACTTTCTAATATATGGTTCTGTTGTGTTATCTCGTAATTATTTCGCATCTTTAATTTAGTTCTGCCCATTTAAAAACCTCCCTAAAATAATATCTTGTGCTTTGAACCAGAACGCTTAATTTTAAGTATGGTCTATGAATGCGATTTATTCTTTTTTCATAATGTTTAGAAGCATAATAAGAATCAATTCCAGTAGAATCTATTGCATAATGTATTGATTCTTTTAATTTGGTTATAACCAAATTAAGATTTCTAATAATTGTAAGACCAATCCTTTCGAAATGAGAATGAATCGAGCTTTTAGAAGGGATCTCTTTTAGTTTTAACCATTTAGGCCATTTAGATTCATAGAGGGATTTTACAAAATTACGAAGTGATTTGCCAGATTTTGCATACAATATCAGCAAGGCTACAAATTGGTGTTGTGTGTAGATTTTAGGCCCAAACTTAAAATGGTACTGAGAAATCTGCTTTTGATAGCAAACTTTTTTAACTAGTTTCTGCAATTGTTTTAACGTATACTGGATTCCGATTTTATTGTGTTTTGTCATACATTATTATCGCCAGTATACATATTTATTAATTTCTGGACAGCGCCAATTAATACCAATATTTATAAACTGATTTTGTGAAAAGATATTATTATGAAAAAAATAATATTGGATACAAACATCTTGCTCGTACCTGAAAAATATAAAGTAGATATTTTTGAAGAAATTAAAAGAATTTGTGATTTTAAATATGAAATTTGGATTTTAAAGCAAACTATTATTGAATTAGAAAAACTCAAAACTGAAGGTAAAGTTGCAGATAAACGGGCAGCTTCAGTAGGTTTTAGCCTTATAAAATCAAAAGATTTAAAAATCCTCAGCGAAAATGAAGGATATACTGATGATATTGTAGTTAATTTAGCCAAAAAGGGCTTTATCGCAGTAACTCAAGATAAAGAACTAAAAAACCGACTTAAAAAAATTGGCGCGGAATATATTACTTTGAGACAAAAAAAGTATCTAATAATAATAAACAAAAAGGTTAAATAAAATGTTTTACTTAAGTCAAATTAAAGATTATATAAGAGTTGCTCCAAATGATTTTGGATTAGACCAAACACTAGCTATCATAAAAAGCATAAAAAAAGATTATGAAGGTTATATTTCAAAAGAACTGGGAATAGTGATAGATGTTTCAGATGTTCAAGAAATCAAAGATGGAGTAATCATTCCGGGTGATGGTGCTAATTATTATGAAACTATATTTACATTATTAATATATAAACCTGAACTACAAGAAGTTGTAATTGGGAGAATTAAAGATATTGCCGAATTTGGCGCCTTTATGTGCCTTGGTCCTGCTGAAGGAATGATTCATGTATCTCAAACCATGGATGATTTTGTATCATTTTCAAAAGATAAAACTCTAGCAGGTAAAGATTCAAAAAGAATGCTTAAAGTTGGAGATGTTTGCAGAGCGAGAATGATTGCATTGTCTTTTAAGGATATCAGCAACCCTAAATTAGGTTTAACCATGAGACAATCCGGTTTGGGAAAACTGGATTGGATTGCAGAAGAAATTAACTCTGAAAAAGAAAAAGGAGGAAAGAAAAACTAAAGAAAAATATGACTAAACCAATGAGGTTGGTAAATGTCTATGTGTTTTTTCAGTTATTTTTTAAAAGCTAATGACCAAAAAAAAAGCATGTAAAAAATGTAAAATTTTTGTAGAAGGCGACAAGTGCCCTATATGTCAAAATAGTAATTTTAGCAATTCGTGGAATGGTAGAATGTATGTAATTGACTCAAACAAGTCCCACATTTCAAAACAAATGGGATTAACAATGAAAGGAGAATATGCAATTAAAATTAAATAAAAGTGACAACAATGGAAATCAACATAGAACAACAAGAAATGCCATTATTGGCAATGAAGATAATAACGGGTAAAATAAAATTTAATGGTTCAACGCCTTCTTATACAGAGTTAAGGGAAAGCATTGCAAAAAAAATTAATGCTAAAATTAATCTTATAAAAATTGAACATATTTATAATGATTATAGAAGTCAAAGTGCAAAAATAGTAGCGCGCGTGTATAACAATGAAGCAATTTTAGAAAAGTTTCTTAATAAAAAAGAAAAAGCAGAATGCGCTAAATTGGAAAAAGAAACAAAAAAAGTCGCTGAAGAAAAAAAAACAGATGCCCAAGTCTAAAAATCTGTAGCGAAAAATTCATTGAATTTCGGCATATAAACCGAGGGATAATATGGCACAAAAAGCACAACCAAAATCAAAAGATAAAGGATCAGCAAAATCAAAACACAGCAATAAAAGGTATACTTTATACGAAATTTCTGGGAATACCGCAAATAGAAAAAACAAATTTTGTCCTAAATGTGGAATTGGCATTTTCATGGCAAAACACAAAAATAGGGTAAGTTGCGGGAAATGTGGATTTACTGAGTTTACTAAATAAAAATAGTAATCTTATGTTATATATTCATTTATATACTATTTATAATATAATAGAAGCATTTATAAACAAAACTTGATTAACTAAGATATATTTCATTTTTAAATGAACGGGGGAATAAATATGACCAAAAACAAAGAAATTCGGGTTGTTAATATTGTTGTATCAACTTCTTTAGAACATGATGTTCCGCTAGAAAAAATGGCATCAACATTGCCTAATACCGAATATAATCCAGAACAATTTCCGGGTTTAGTATTGAGAATAAAAGATCCTAAAACAACCGCTTTAGTGTTTAGCAGCGGTAAAGTAGTTTGCACTGGCGCAAAAACAATGGATGAAGTAAGTAAATCTATTGGAAGAATTATCAAAACATTAGAAAAAATTGACATTAAAATTAAAATTACCCCTGAAATTAATGTTCAAAACATTGTTGCTTCAGGCAATATAGGCATGGACCTTAATCTTAACGTGCTGGCTATGAAATTGCCTAACACTGAATACGAACCTGAACAGTTCCCCGGTTTAGTTTATAAGCTGGGAGGAAAAACCGGTAGTGATAGGGCAACATTTTTATTATTCAGCAATGGTAAAATTGTTTGTACTGGCACCAAATCAGAAGATGAAGTTGATAATGCTGTAGACAAATTAATAGAAAATTTAAAGAAAGTTAAGAAATAAATTTATTACTATAAAAGGATGCAATTTCAAAGGCTTTCTTATATTAAATTCGTTTAATATACATTATAGACAAGTAATCTATAAATACTTGTTTTCTTTTTCTCTGTTATACTAAGCAAGGGGGAAATAGATTTGGAAGCAGGCGAACAGATAAGAAAATTTCAAGAATTCTTTGAATTATATCATCATGTAGATATTTTAGAAAATATAAGAAAAAACAAATATTTCTTTGCAATTGATTTCAAAGAACTTTCCAAGTTTGATTCAGAGTTATCCGAAAACTTATTGGAAAATCCTAAAGAAGTTATAAGAGCGGCCGAACTTGCGATTGAAAATTTTGAATTGCCAAAATCAATTATAAATTTCAGAGTAAGAATTAAAAATTTACCCGATACACAAAAAATTAAAATAAGAGATATAAGGAGCAAACATCTTGGCGCCTTATTGTGCATTGAAGGAGTTGTAAGGCAAAAAACAGAGGTAAGGCCCCAAGTAACAAATGCAAATTTTGAATGCCCCAGTTGTGGAAATATTATAAACGTTCTACAATTAGAACCTAAATTTAAAGAACCCAGCAGGTGCGGATGCGGAAGAAAAGGCAAATTTAAATTATTATCTAAAGAGTTGATAGATGTGCAAAAAATTAATTTAGAAGAAGCCCCAGATGATCTTGATGGAGGAGAACAACCAAAACGAATGTCTCTTTTTTTGAAAGAAGATTTGGTTTCCCCTCTCACTGAAAAAAAAACAAACCCCGGGAGTAAAATCAAAGTTTCTGGCATAGTCAATGAAATACCGATTCCCTCGAAAAGTGGGGGACAATCTACGCTCTTTGATTTAATGATATTTGCTAATTATATTGAACCAATAAATGAAGATTTTTATGAAATCAAAATAAACGATGAAGATGAAAAAGCTTTTATCGAATTAAGTCAGGATCCAAAAGCAATAAAAAAACTAGTGCAGTGTGTGGCACCTTCTATTTACGGATATGACCAAATCAAACTGGCATTACTTTTACAGGCAGTAGGCGGAGTAGTAAAGATAAGAGGAGATGGGATGAGAACAAGAGGAGACATTCATGTTTTATTAATAGGTGATCCAGGTGCGGGTAAATCACAGCTTTTAAAACGTATGGCTAAAGTTACACCAAAAGCAAGATATGTCTCTGGTAAAGGAGTATCAGGCGCAGGATTAACTGCATCAGTTGTTAAAGATGAATTATTAAATGGCTGGAGTTTGGAGGCCGGAGCATTGCCCTTGTGCAATAATGGGTTTTGCATGATAGATGAAATGGATAAAATGAGTAAAGAAGATACAAGTGCGATGCATGAAGCGCTTGAACAGCAAACTGTTTCTATTTCTAAAGCAAACATTCAAGCTACTTTAAAATGCGCAACAACTGTGCTTGCTGCTGCAAACCCTAAATATGGAAGATTTGATCCTTCCGGATTAATTGCAGCTCAAATAAACTTACCTCCTGCATTGATTACAAGGTTTGATTTAATTTTTCCTATCAAAGATTTACCTAACACTGAAAAAGATAAAATTATGGCAAGACATATGTTGTTATTGCACCAAGCGCCAGACAGCCAAAAAGCAGAACTTGATACTAATTTTATCAAAAAATATATTTCATACGCAAGACAAAATAGACAACCTCAATTAACGGATGCAGCAATAAATGAGATTGAAGAATATTATATCAACATGAGAAATTCAAGCAGCAAAGAAGAAGGCGTACAAGTAGTGCCAATTTCACCCAGGCAGCTTGAAGCATTAATCAGGCTCTCTGAAGCAAGCGCAAAACTGAGGTTGGGCGATAAAGTTACCAAAAAAGATGCAAGAAAGGCTATTGAAGTTTTAGACTTTTGTTTGAGGGGTATCGGGATTGATCCTGAGACTGGAAAAATAGACATCGACAGGATTTCTTCAGGAATTACTGCATCACAAAGAGGAAAAATACATTTAATTAAAGAAATAATTAATGATATTGAAAATACAACTGGTCAAAAAATAATTGCTGTTGAAGAAATAATTAACATGGCAAAAAGTAAAAATATTGAAAAAAGCGAGGTAGATGATGTGCTTACTAAGTTAAAGATTGCAGGAGATATTTTTGAACCAAGGCGGGATTTCATAAGCAAATTGTAAGAAAAAAATGGAACAATCAATAAAACAAAGACAAATCGCATATAAAATTAGTCTTTCAGATATACATACAAATGATTTTATTAAACAAGAAGGGTGGGAACCAAACTACATTATGTGCGGAGATAAAAAGATAAGCAGAGTAAATTTAATAGGCACTGTAATAAGCCCAATTAATTCTGAACAAAACTACCTGGTCATTGATGATGGTAAATCAAATATTGTACTGAGGCAGTTTGAAAATGGATTATGACATAGGCAATGTTATAAATGTGATTGGTAAAATCCGAGAATTTAATAATGAACGTTATATTCTACCTGAAATTATTAAAAGAGTAAGCCCAAAATGGTTATTGGTCAGAAAAAAAGAAATAGAATGTTTATATAATGAAGGATTTTATAAATTGAAAAATGTAAAAGAAGCACTAATTAAACCAACTTCTACTACTGCTGAAAAAATGGAGCATACGAGCCCCAAAGACGGAGAAGAAATTTTGCAAAAAATTCGTGAACTAGATTCGGGAGATGGTGCAAATATTGAAACTATTATTCAGAATTATGGCAGTGATTCAGAAAAAATAATTAAAACTTTACTTGAACAAGGAGATATTTTTACAACTAAGCCGGGCAAAGTTAAAGTTTTAGAATAAACTTATTCTTTTTTCTTATATTTTTCCCACGTATTTCTTATATTATGAACATTATCTTGATATTTTTTAAACTCCGGGTGCTGTTTTACATCCTCAGAAAAATATTCGCCAGTTTCCAGCTTATTTATTAAATCCTGCCTGGTTAAAACTCTAAACAAATTTTTATCAGTTTCCGGTCTTGTAGCGCAAACAATTCTTTTAATCCCTATCTGGACAATCTTTTTTGCGCAGTTGATGCAGGGTAAAGTATCATATATGTCCCCATTTTTGTCAACACCAACAATATAAATGGTTGCGCCTTCTAAACCATGTCTGTCATATGTAAAATCAATAGCATTTTCTTCAGCATGACTGGAAATGCATGCTTCATATCTTGTGCCAGGAGGAATTTCCAGTGTGTCACGGAAACACATTTTTCTTTCAAGACTATCTATGATTCCGCGCTGCGCCCCATTATATCCCGACCCAATTATAATATCTTTCTGGCTTACTAAAACTGCCCCATGCCTTCTCCTTAAACATGTCGCTATCCTTGTATTCGCCCAAGCCTGAACAAGATAAAAATGTTCTTTTTTGTGCCTGTCAAAACCATTTTCACGCTGAAACGAATCAACCCAATTGATAAAATCGCAATTATTTTTTACAATCTTCCTCCCTTCATGAGCAAGCCTAGTCTCACGTTTAGTTTTAATTTGCCCGATATATTCAGAAAGTTTTTGGAATAACAAGAAATCAGTATCATTATTTTCAATGATATGATCATATAACTTATTATCAATTAATCCGTTTAAACCCATTTCTTTGCCATCACGTTCATCACGTTTTTTAAAATCTGACTCTGAAAGTTGAAGCTCTTCTCTAAATTTAAACCGATTTTCAAAAGTTCTATTTATGTATATCAAAGAAAAATCCGGGCCAAACGTATCCCTAAAAAGTGTAACTTCGCCCGGACTGCGAAAACCCGAGACTGCAATATTCTCTTGATATTTTAATTTTTCACAAAGCATTGTTGCAAGAATATGCTGCGTTGAGACTTTTCTTAATGCTACGCCAAGTTTGGACTGATTTTCTTTTGAATTTTCAAGATTGAGTTCTTTCAACATCTCTGAAAGTATGTCTGAAAAAACATATTTTGTAAATCCATAATTTTGGACTAAAAAATCTGCGACAAAATCTTTACCCGCCCGCGCATATCCAGTTAATCCTATTATCATCTTGTCACCACTTTTGAAAAGGTTTTAGTTGATATATATAGATTATCACGATAGGATATATAGATTTTGCGCAAGAAATTGTTATATATTGTTATAAATTTAATTTTACAAAATGAAACAATATTTAGATTTAGTCGATAGAATTCTTAAAGAAGGCGAACTAAAAGAAAATAGAACTGGTGTAAAAACTTATTCTATATCCGGCACAATTTTTGAACATGATATGCATAATGGATTTCCTCTAATCACTACTAAAAAAGTTGCTGTACATGCTATTAAAGTTGAACTTGAAGGATTCATAAAGGGAATAACAGATAAAAAATGGTTTCAAGATAGAAAATGTAACATTTGGAATGAATGGTGCAACCCTGAAAAAGTACCTTATGGACATGATAAAGAAACAAAAATAAAAATGATGGAAGAACGCGATTTAGGACCTATCTATGGCTGGCAATGGAGACATTTTGGAGCAGAATATCAAGGAATTAAAAATGAAGAAGATAATGCAGAGTTGCCTGATGTAAAATGCAGAAGTGATGTTGATTCAAATCAAGTACCACTTAACGCATCATTAGCTAATATGTTTGAAAAAGAAAGTTATAAAAATAAGGGCATTGACCAACTTGAAATTTTAGTAAAGAAACTTAAAGCTAATCCTGATGATAGGAGAATGATTGTTAGTGCTTGGAATCCGGAAGATTTGGATAAGATGGCTCTGCCTCCTTGTCATATGAGTTACCAAGTTACAGTTACAAATGGAAAACTTAATTTAATGTGGAACCAGCGTTCAGTTGATACTATGTTGGGTCTTCCATTTAATATTGCGAGTTATGGTATTTTATTGCATCTATTGGCAAAAGAGGCAAGATTAAAAGAAGGAAGATTAGTGGGATTTTTAGGAGATACGCATATTTATGAGAATCATATTGAAGGAGCTAGGGAACAATTAAATCGAGAACCATATTATTTGCCAATTTTAGAAACTGAAAAGTTTACCTCATTATTTGATTGGACATACCAAGATACTAAATTTGTAAATTACGAGCATCATCCAAAAATAAAATTTGATGTAGTTGTATAATGAAACTTACAATAATAGCCGCAATTTCTGAAAATAATGTGATAGGAATAGGGGATAAACTTCCCTGGAATATTCCTGAAGACTTACAAAGATTCAAAAAATTAACACATGGTTACCCTATTATCATGGGTCGTAAAACATATGAATCAATTGGCAGACCTTTGCCAGAAAGAAGAAATATAATCTTATCAAGAAATCGGGATTATGGGTATAAGGGTATTGAAGTGGTAGGTTCTTTGGAAGAGGCAATAAATCTACTTGAAGATGAATATGATAAAGCCTACGTCATTGGAGGTTCAAAAGTTTATGAAGAATCTTTGCCTTTAGTTGATCGGCTTGAACTTACGAGAGTACACAGAATTGTAAAAGGTGACACATATTTCCCAAAAATTGACTATGAAAACTGGAGAAAGGTCAGAGAATTTAAAATGAAAGATTTTTCATTCTTAACGTATACTAAAAGGTGAGATACAATGAAATACATGATAGAAACCCCGAACAAAAAAAATAATGGAATTGACTATTCAGGATTATTTATTACATTTGAAGGACCAGAAGGTTCAGGTAAAAGTACTCAATCTAAAAGGATATATGATATATTGAATAAAGAATTTGAAACTCTTGCGCCTTTAACAAAAGAACCAGGCGGGCCTGAATCAGATTTACAATCAAAAATTAGACAACTTTACTTTTTTAATGAAGAGGAAAGAAGTCCAGAAGCAGATTTATTTTTAATGCTAACTGATAGAGCCTTACATCAAAGATTTCTATTAAAAAATCTTGTAAATGGTAACATAGTAATCTGTGATAGATATGCAGATTCAACTAGAGCTTACCAAGGCGGTGGCGGAGGACTTGATTTAAACATGATTGACGCTTTCAATGCAATCGCTACAAAAGGACTTGAACCGGATATTACTTTCTTAGTTGATGCAAGTTATGAAACCGCTATGAAAAGGAAAAAAGGTGACAATTTAGATTATTTTGAAAAAAAAGAGAGAGATTTTCATATGAGAGTAAGAGATATGTATCACAAAATTGCAATAGAAAATCCTAACAGATTTATAGTTGTTAATGGAGAACCAAGTATTGAAGTTGTTAGTCAAGAAATTCTAAAAAATGTAATTAATCATTCAGCATATCAAGCCTATCTTAAAAGAAAAATATAAAATTAAAATTTATTCTTCTTTTTTTTCTTCCTTCTTTTTTTTGGAAAACTTGTCTAAGGGTAAACAACCTCTTTGTGCGTTATAACTTATGCTAATCTTAAATCACCTCTTCACTAATTTTTATAATTTAAAGATTTATAAAGAATATTGTCCTGTAAGCCGATACCACCTATGAGGGATAATTAAAAGTTACGAACTCATAATAGCGAATCTTTTGAAAACATCTCTTTTAAAGAAGTTAATTTATGAACCTTAACCCTGCCAGTTTCAGCATCAACCTTTAAATTAACAGAATTAAAATTAAAGCTAATCGCCGTAATATTCCATATAGTTCCAAATTCGGGCAAATTTTGAAGTATCATTATTTTTTTATTTACTACTTCACCAGAATACTCCTTTCTCAAGAAAGAATCAACGATTACAAGAATTTCATTAACTGTAAGTTTAACTTTATTCATTTCAACAGGATTTATCCTTGAACCCGGTTCCTTAAAAACTTCATCAGTTCTATTATCAACTATTTTCTGATTCATTAAACTAAAAGTTGTAATCTTGTCCTCTTCTGGATCATAAAACCCTATCTGCCAATCTTCCATTATTTCTTTATCGAGAGTGGTGAATGCATAAGAAAAAATAGCAACGGGGTGCTTTTTTTTCCAATTAATGAAAGTTTCATCTTCTTCAAGAATGTGCCACGCATTTTTGAACTGCATAAAATTAAGAAAACCCTAACCTTTAAATATCTTTACATGAAAACAAGCCTAGAATGATTATATCGGAAAATAAAAGAAAGGATTTAGAAAAACAAGGCTACCGAATTGTTGGTAATCATAGCGCAATTAAACTTTGCATGTGGTCAAAAAAGGCTATTAAGTGTGAAGATGTATGCTATAAAAATACATTTTACGGCATTGAAACACATAGATGTGTCCAGATGACCCCTGCCTTACCTTATTGCGGGCATAGGTGCGTATTTTGCTGGAGAGATATAGCGTTTACTGAACCTAAATGGAACGGACCTGTAGACGAGCCTAAAGAAATTATCAACGGGTGCATTGAAGCCCAAGTTAAATATTTACAAGGATTTGGAGGCAATGATAAAGCAGATCAAAAAAAGTATAAAGAATCTTTAAACCCCCTGCATTTTGCAATATCATTAAGCGGAGAACCAACTCTTTATCCCAGATTGCCTGAATTGATTGATGAAATAACTAAAAGAGGAATGACTTCTTTTTTAGTAACAAATGGCACAAACCCTGAAATGCTAGAAAAAATAAAGGGACATGAACCTACGCAATTATATTTAACATTGCCTGCCCCGGATAAAGAATCCTACATTAAAACTTGTCACCCTATTATTAAAGATTCATGGGAAAAAATACTGGAATCAATTAAAATATATAATAAAATTAATACACGAAAAACTATTAGACTTACGCTTGTTAAAAATATTAATTTAATCAAACCGGAAAAGTACGCAGAACTTTTCAAAAAGATTGAAGCTAACTTCTTTGAACTAAAAGCGTATGTATGGGTCGGACATTCAAGAAAACGGTTAGCTCAAGAATCAATGCCTATGCACCATGAAATAGTTGAGTTTGCTAAAATGATTATAAAAAATTATCCTGATCTAAAAATAATTGATGAAAAGGCAGAATCAAGAGTCGTTTTACTTGCAAAAAAAGATTTTAATGGAAGAATAATGAGATTCTAACAAAGGTCTAAACTTGCCTTAGCTAGAGTTATCTGGGTCGGCAAGATTTGTTCGTAATGTTCATATGTTTTGCACGTTTTAGTTTTGATTTCAAGACCTTTACTGACATAATCTGCATCTTGCAATTCTAAAATATCAAACTGATAATCAATGCCCCACTCGGCCAAAGTCTGTTCAAGGATAATTCCAATCTGACCTTGTAAATACTCGCAGGAATTTTGAGTTGAACATGAAATAGCTGCGCCGTCAACACAATCAGTAATTAATTCCGATATTTTAAGTTGTTTGCAGGGAGTGGTTGTTTTTAATAAAGTGTTCAAAGTATTGGCTCCTATTTCGGTCCTTGCGACATCAACTACAACAGACCGGGAATTTAAGGGAGGGATTAAATTTATAAAAAAAATTGTGCCTGCCAACAAAACTAATATCACAACTGCAATTCCTAAAATTTCTATCTGCGCTCTCTTTGAATAATGCATATATAATCTAAAATGATTAAATTTTTTTAATTTTTGACATTTAACCATACACGTTCACTTCCAGTATTCCGTAATTATAAATCTTATTAATAGGGTCATATATTGAAATAGGGATTGAAAAAGTATCATTGTTTGAAAATAAGGGTTTTACTTTATTATAGAGTGTTACACCAAACATTTCAGGATAAATTGATTGAGTTTTTATTGTGCTATACCCTAAAATCCTAAAATAATAATCTTCATTAGCTGTATCAGACATTATTAACCTTGCGCTATTCATTCTTAAAATATCTATGCAATGATCTTCCAGTACATTATTTCTTCTGCATTGAAACTCAGGGAGCAATGCGATTTTAGTTGCCAGCTGTACGGCATTTCTGGTCTTGAACTCTGAAACTTGTTCTTCAATTGAACCAGATTGGAATGCCATAAAAAAAATTATTACGATCACTATCAATACTAAAAATATAACTAGTACTCCGATATTCTCGACCATTTTAAGTTGAGCTTTTTTATTCATCTTAATAGATTGGCGGACAAGAGTGCAGTGGCAACTCTTCGTTATTCGCTTTTATTTGATTAATTAAAGTTTTGATATTATTAAGATAAGATAATACATCTTCTTCTTTTTCTTCAATAAATGACGTTGAAGATAAAAAGCTATATAAATTTGCAGCTGCCGGATTATACCTCTGATTACATACAGGAACCAAACTTTTGAGAGAAGATACTCTTTCGCTGATAATGTATGCTAATTGTTCATACCTTTTTATTGCCTTGCTTAACATACATTCATAATATTCTGCATTATCCACCATAATAGAAGCTATCAAAGTAGCATCGTCAAAGAAAACACTGGAAGGATTTAATTTTAATTCAAATTTATTGACCCCTGGCAATTTTTCATAAAAAGAAACAACACCATTAGCATTAATTTTTAGCGCATTAACTCTAAGATTAATAAAAGAAGGGTGTAAGGATTCAGGGTCCATATTAAGAAAAATAAATTTAGTTATAGTTCCTTCTTCCTGTAAACTTGAAGAAGATTTAACAAATTGTTTAGTGATATGTTCCGATAATAATGCTTCAATCTTAAGCTTCAAAGAGTTAGAAGCGCCAGCCTCATCATGCACAAATACATATTTTATATTTGAAGTTGTAATAAATAAAAAATTGGAGATAAAAAAAGGCATGTTCCAGGGCATAGACCACACAATTAAAGGTTGAATATTAAGAGTTGAAGGAGCAAAGGTTAAACGCTCTTCAAAGCCCCCTGTTAAATCTCCTGATGAATATCCTTGGCAATTAAAAAAAAGTTCTGAATTAGGAAGGTTAGGTATTACTGCTGAAGTATCACTGCTCAGGCCCATTCCGGAAAAAATAGAATTTAAGCTAGTAATCAGAGTTGCTGAAGCTTGTTTTTCAACTGTTCCCTGAATCCTATAAATAACAATTGCAAAAAATAATAATATAACTGAACCGGCCATAAGCACAAATATCCAATTTATAGGAGTTTCAACCTGTCCTCTTTTAAACATATTAAATTTTTAAGTTATTATAGTTTATATTATTTATGTATAAAACAAGGTTATCCTAACAAAAAAAGGAAAGATAAATAAGATTAAACTATGGCATGGAAAGAAGCGCAGATTTGCCTTTGCCTGCGATTTGCAGTTTAAAAAAACCAGAAGGAATTTCCACACATAAAGGGGAGGTTTCAAGCGCGATTTTTTCTATTTTTAAATCCTTTTCTTGTAACGGAAATAAAAATACATTAGCAACACCATTATTTACAGAGTCGCATATAAGCGCCTCATCTCCTGCTAATTCAGAAGACAGCGCACACTCCTTATTAAATTGAAAAAAACAAATTTTGTTAAATTTTAAAGGTAAAGTGAATTCAGGGACTCTAATAGTACCAGGTAATGAAGAAATTTCTTCAATTTCTTGCATTAAGCGCTTTTCAAATCTTAAATACATAACAGCTTCTCCCCTGTCAGTTAAAGATTTAATAGCATCATAACCATATATCAGAATTAATGCACCTAATACAAGCGCAAGTAAATATACCATGATATCTGCAGGAGAAAAAGCTTTGCGGTTCATTTTCTTTTTTTCTTTTTGATTGTGCTAGCATTGACAAATTTACCCAGCTCATCAATTGAACTTTTAGAATCTCTCCTAAATGAAGTAATCTTGCTCAATTGTTCAAAAACCTCCTCAGATTTACTACTTTTTGTCTTTCTTAAATTTGTAGCCTTTTCAAGCAAATGAAATAAGTCATGTTCTTCTTTTTTAATGAATCGGCTTAATTTATCAAATATTTTGCCTTTAGTTGTTTCCTCAAGAGATTTAAAAAGCTCGCTGCCTGTTTTTTTAGAGTACTCAATGGGTTTTTTTGGAATAATAATCCGCTTAATTGGTTGTATTCTCTGTTTAGGCATAAAAGTATATGAACCTTGACTTGGCACTAAATATTTTAGATACACAAAATAACTTAAACCCCCTAAAAGCGCTATTACTAAAAATAAGAATAATATTGTATTAAATATATTTGATTCCTCCTCAATAATTAAAGGTATGACTGAAGTATTATTAACAAACCTTGATATTAAAATGCACCCATTATTATCAACAGGTTCGCCAAGTGGAGTATTTGGACATAAATCCAATTGATCCCGCACCTTATCTCCATCCTCATCTAAATATCGCTGAATTTCAGAACAGCCCTCTTTATCAACAACTGCGCCCTCTAAAGTATCTTTACATTGATCAGCTCTGTCAAATATACCATCATTATCAGAGTCTCCAGCCTGCACATCAATTTTTTCTTGCTTAGTTGCGCAATTACCGACCGAATCACAGGCCTTTCCGCAAAAAAATATTGATTCAGATAATTCTATCTGCCCACTATATTGATTAACCGGCGCGCACCCCAGTTCGGACGAAGTACCATATTTTAATGAAGCAGCATCACAACCGGATTCATCATTACATACTAATAGTACATTAACCCCTGCAGAAGAGGGCAGGACTCTAAATACAAGATTAGGGACTTTTCTTTCTTTACATTCGGGGTCAAGACTGGTCTTGATAAAAATAGGACTGCTTTTTTTAGATAAACTTTTTAATCCGGCCCCATTTACTGCTACTGCAATTATTTCGTATTTTTTACTGCCGTTTTTGCTGTTAGTTGAACTTAAATCAATGTTAAACTGCGGGTCATTAGAAGTTTGGTTTGCTAAAATTGTTGTTCCTTTATCGTCAATAACATCAAAGTTATATGATGCAATTTTACTTTCATTGTCATTTGCATTAAAAGAGATGCCTAATTTAGATTTATTTCCAGCAGAGCAACTATAATTTCCTCCTGAAACGGATAATAAATTAGGTTTACTAACATCAATTGTAAATGTATATGTTAATTCAGCAATTTCCGGATTTGATAGTGCCCCTGTTAAACTTGTAATTGTACTGCATTCTAAATCTATTGTATGAGTAACCGGTTCAAGCCTTCCAAGTTTATAGCCATGGGATAAAGAATTACTGCTTATTACTTGCCATCGTCCGGAAACATTTTTGTATTTACAATCTGCAACTTCATTAGTCGTAAAATTTAAATCAATAAATCTTTCTGAAGTATATACAGGAGGACTTTGCACTTCAATATTAAGCACCTGTTCCTCTACTTTAAAATCGATATTTTTTTTACTAGTAAGTTTACCTGATAAATCTTCACATTGCACATAATAGGTTTCTGTTCTCGGCCGGGCATTGAAAGGCAGAGGTTTATAATGAATTTTTTTATATGAATCAGATACGTCTTTGCTTTCACCCGGGAAATAACGCATTTGATCGTAACTAGCGGAAGTTGTGCTAAACTTGCAAATGGTGCTCTGTTCATCTGTTTCAACCTGCAACTTTGAATTAATTCCTTGCTGGCTTACAATGGGCGGATCTGCAACTGCTTTTATGATTTCAGGAAAAGTAGTGTCAACTTTTAAGATAAACGCCTGTTTAACTACGCTTCTGCCATCATCGCATATTATATAAAATGGCTGTTCATTAACCACTGTGAAACTTGACTTTTTATGTTGAAGAACACCAGTAATATCAAAATTCAATAATAATGGAAACTCAAAATTAGTCGGTTCTATAAATGAATACTTACAAGACGCAGGCCATGTTGTCCTAGCTCTTAATTCGATATTTGCCTGTCCGGCCACTCCGTGATGAGGACTCTCTAAAATAATTTGAGTTTCTAAAACATCAATACCAAATCCAATCTCATAATCAAAAAGAGGAATATTATTTAAAGTGTCATTTGCATTTACATATAATCTATAGCAACCATTTGATAATGGTTCAGATACAGTAAATCTAAATGTCCTATCATTTAATCTTGTTACATTCATCTGAATATCAAAATTTCTTAAGCCATACCTAATTAATTCAGTGGGCTCATCATATATTACAACAATTACCGGCAATGGAGTTTTAATTATTGCGCCGTCAGAATTTTCTAATTCATAACTTGAAGGCACTGGTCCTTGTTTATCAATTAAAAATGAAAAAGTTTTTGTATATTGTTTTCCTTCGACATTTGTGCCAATAAAGTATAATGTTGTTTCAAGTTCTGCCCCGTCTAACATTAAAAGTGAAGGGCTAATTTCAAATTTTTGGTTTATAATTGGAACTTCAATTTTTTGTGAACCTATAAAGTACCATAACCTTTCTAAACCAGAAACTGTTCCGTTGATATATATATCTGTATTTTTTAATTGATACACGCTTTTACCATTGAGTATTGAAGAAGAAATGATTGCATCTCTGTTTTTTACTTCTGTTAGAACTATACTTGCGGGAGCGGTTCCAACTGGTTGTTGGCCACTAACTTGAGTATTAATATAAAAGAGGCTTTGTTCATCCAAATTTTCATTAATTCTCCACCCATGCTCTGCCATCGCATCCATTTGAAAAATACCCCTTGTTACCAAATTTGTAAAAGATGAAGGATTTAGATATGTTTGCCAAACGGTTTTGTCAGCAGAATTTGGATAGGGGGTAGGTAATACATGTGTTCCCCCATTTGCTAAAATAAACCCAAATTGGTTAAACTTTTCAATGGGTTTTGAAGAAATAATTTGAATAATATATGGCTCTTGAGAACTCCTAAGTATTGTCCTATCTGGCGCAGGCAATCCGCTCCCCGTATCAATAATTGCAATTGCGACTTGGGGCAAAACCTTGTCAATTTGAATTGTATTTGTCTTTATAGTCTCAGAATTCCCCCCCGAATCAACAGAATAATAACTAACTGGGGTTGTTTGACCAAGTGAAATTGAATTTAAAAAACTTGTAATGGGATTACATCCAGTTCCAGTGCAATAGAAGGTTTGAGCGCAACCAAACTCAGAACTATGTCCTTGCTTTCTCTGCGCAGGGTCCTGACAGTCAAACATTAATTCAAAATCGTTATGCAACCAGTCGGCTGTACAAGTTTGAGATGCGCCCCTTATATTAGTTATTGGGCTTTTTTGATCAATAGTAAACCTTATTTCGTCATTTTCTGAACCAATAATTGCGCCAGTTTCAAGTAGTTCACATTTTACATAGAATTTATGATGAGACTTTAAAGGAGAAACATCAACAGTTGCAGTATGCAATAAATTGTTAGTGGTTTCAAATAAATTTGTCATATGCGCATAACTATTTATACTATCACTGTACTTACAAGTAGCAGCTCTTACGCTAGTTATACTTAATTGAATATTTTCATAATAGTTTAATGTTCCGGTGGGAGATGGATTAATTAAACTCATGTCCCCATGAACATTAATTAAAACATTATCCGTTTTAATATTGCCGGACCTGTCACTGCATTCATAATTAAAAACATGATAACCGTCAGGAATGCCAGTGTAATGAATAGTTTTATCAGAAATTAATTCATCAATGATTTCATCTACCGCATTAAATTTGGTATTACCTTGTAAAAGACTACCTTTGCAGCTTACTAAAGTATCTGCATTGTCTCTCGCCGAAATTGTAATGTCTACCTTAGACGTCCAGTTATCTTCATCATTTTCTTGAGGAGTTGAAACATATGAAACATTTACGCTTGGTTGTTCTCCATCAACATAAAACTTAAAACTTTTAACCTCTTCAAGATTTTTGGATTTATCTACGGAATAATAAGTTAATGTATAAAAATCGCTATCTCCTATTACTTTTGAAAATTTGCTTCCTGAAGCGGGTATAGTTGGATAGGTCCAGTTTTTTTCAATTGCGTAATATGTGATAGTGTCAGTACCAGAATAAAGGTTATCAAAAACTGAAAAACCTATTTCAATATTTTGCGGCGTAACGGGGGTATTAGCAACTATAGTTATAGGTGCCACATTATCAGATTGGCAATCATAATCTGTTTCAGCGCAATCCCTTAATAAATTACCATCTGCATCTTTAATACATCGGCCAATCCATTTACATGTTCCTATTCCGAATATATCCTCGCTTCTGTTCAGTATCCTGTTAGTTGCTGAATCAAGTTGTATGCCGACAAATTTTGAACCGGTGCAATCTTCTTGCGTTTTATAATCAGCGCACCCTATCTGAGTACTATCAATACATGCATTTGGCGAGTCTATCCTATTTGTATAACGGCACTCTTCTCCGACTAAATCACATATATTAACACTGCATCCTCCCAATAAGGCATTTGATGGAGATATACACTTACTGCAGTCTTGATATTCTGCCTGAGAAGGACGGCACACCCCTATTCCTAATTCATCTTGTTCAGATGTTTGCCATTCACAATCGGATACCCCGCAGGTATTTTGTCCGCAAGAACTTTGACTTTTATAATCATAACAAGAGGTTATTTGCATACATTCATTATATGTATCAACACTAAATCGCGAATAGTCTAAATAACATGACGCATACGAACATTGCGGCAGGAAAAATAAACCAAAAGGCGTTGCGCATTCGCCGCAATTTCCCCGAGGATTGCATGAACCAGATATGCAGACGGCATTGGTTTGAAGGTCACAATTAAAAACTCTCACAATTTGATTTTGAAGATTGCATCTTGCTTCATAATTCTCATCGCAAAATTGATTAGTGATTGAAGCAGAATTTAATCTAACGCATAACTTATCCATTGCGCCAACAGTCAGAACATTAGAATACTTATTCACAGCGTTATTTGTTGAATCATAATAAAAAGCTCTAACCCTATAAGAATATGCATTATTATATGCAATAGCCGAATCAATATGGCTTCCATTGGTTATACCGGACTTTATAGGATACCAATCACATAACAATGGATCCTCAGAATTACACCTTTCAAGAATAACATTAGTAGGCTGGCAGTTTGTTACTGGAAATGACCATATTAAACGTATTGCTTTTTGTCCGGAAATTGCTTGTGCCACCTGCAAATTTGCAGAAACCGGATTTTGACTGCAGCTTATTGGACAACGGCATGCATTAACTGTACCAGATGCTCCGCAATTTCCCGCGCAATCAGATAAAGCCCCTTCTGCCTTTGTATCTAAAGTGCCGTCACAAATTTCATAAAAATCAATTTGGTTATTTCCACATAAAGTTTGATAAAATAGGGGCGTTGGTTGGGGAGGAAGCAATATTGTTAAATTATTCAGAGTTTGATTAAGGATTGTTAGATTTGTTGGAGTCGTCGCGCCTGTATCTACAGTTAAATTAGGTTCTTGTTCAATAATGCCACATATTTCGTCGCACTCGGTTTCACCGGGATAAAAATTAACTTGAGAACATTGATTACGTACCACGCTTAATATACTTTGCCCGGGGTCACAACAACAGCCAGTATCGCAAAGATCGGTCTCAACAGCCGAACATGCCTGGTTTGGATAAAAAAAAAAATTTCCTATATCTGTACATTCCTCTCCAAGCGTAAATTGACATCCATTAGGACTAACGCAACAGCCTTCTACTGCTAAAACTGAATCTAAATTTACTAAAAATGTAAACATTAATACAAAAAATAATATAATCATTCCCTTTTTTTTCATCTATTTACCCGGTCCATATTATTATAAATATATAACAAAATTATTCTTTATATAACTATCGCTTTTATTATTTCAATTTATCAAAATAAAATACACTCATTTTTCGCCAGTATATAACTAATAATGTCAGTGAGCTTTTGACATCTCACCAGAAGCAAAGTTACGAGATATGTCTATCAAAACCAGACGCCCCTATAATCTAAAAAATCGAATTTAAATTTCAAATTCCACTCTCTTCCTTGCTCTAAGTCCATAAGGATCTTTAATTGTAATTGTAACCTCGTGCCTTCCTGGACCAACTAAAATAGGTTGCATATAAAAAGTGCCATCTAGTTCATTAAAAGCAGAATTATCAATTGTAATCTCTAATGCATCTTCATCAGGGTCAAATATAAAAGGAGTGATTTCAACTCTATTGGGAAAAACAATTACCGCAATATCAAAAAAAACCGGCGGCCTATTTTCTCTCACAAATTTAAAACTATAGGCGTGACCATCAATAACAGATTTAAAATCAGTAATCTCAATTAAATCCCCATCGATTTCTGTAGAAGCAATATCATTAATTACTTTTACATAAAAACCCTCATAATATTCTTGTAATTCATTGTAATTATTTAATATATCAAAATTAGAATAGGAAACCTCTGATTTGGTCAATGCTTTAATAAACTCATGAAACTTTTCTAATCGGATATTAAATTCTTGATTAAATACTTTTAATTCAAAAATCTGATTATCTATGGTATAATTAATTGGAAAATATAAATTAAATAAAATATTTGAATTTCCAATGATTGTTTCAGCAATCGGTAATTGGTATTCCACGCCTTCAAAAAGAGTATCAAGTTTACTGCACTCTATTATTTTTTGTTCTATATATGCATCCAATTGTTTTTGTATTGAACCTGTTCTTGCATAAGATAAACATGGTTGAAAGTTTTCGTTCCTCGCATTTAAACCTTCTGAATTACAAAGGTTGGGAATTTTGTCTCTTCCAAAAAAAGGAAATAATGTCGATTCTTGTCTAAAAGGAAATGGAATAACCTTTCCCGAAGGAAGCGGCTGATTAGATATACCCACTAAAATCCTATTTCCAAGATAATTAATTTTTTTATCTTCTTCTGTTAAAAAAATCTTGCCTCCTTGATTTCCGATTAAAGCCAGTCCATCAGTTGCAGTCCGTTGTAAACATTTGGTTACATATGACGTTAATAATGTATTTTTTAATGCTGACTGTGTTGAGGTAACTAAACTATTATTTTCCTGAATAAAAGTTGTAAGAACATAAAGAAATAAAAAAATCATAAGAATAACTGCGCCTAATATAATAAATACCGTTATTTGTGACTTTTTTTGGAACATTTTCCTTAATTTTTGGTAACAATAACTTGAGCTAAGTTAAATTGGCCATGTTGATTAACTGCAATCAGTGAAATAGTTTTAATGCCCGGTGTTTTAAATAATAAATAAGCAGGACCTTCATACTGCACCCCTTTAAATTCCCCATTTATAATTTCGGAAGAATCAGTATCCCAATAATAAGTTACACCATCCTCTGGATTCGCAACCCTCAAAATAATATTATCATTATAAAAATATCCTGTTCCAGATAAAGGCAATTCTATCTCGGCGTCAGGAGGACTAAAACTTGTAAATGTTTTTGAATTTAACCTTAGCGCAGAAGTTGCATACTGCCATATTTCTTCAAATGAATCAATATTAGTATTAAATGAAAATAGTTTATAATTTGCATAACTTGAATCCGGATCTGAAATAATAGGTTGGCAAAAAACATTTATTTTATTTACTAATTTGCAGACATCTGTTTTAAATCCATTATAGTCAACAGACATAAACAAATGTTCAGGGTCTGGCTGTTCAAGCACCCCTAAAACCTCTTTACTCCCTAATTTTGAAAAATAGAGTCTATTAAAATCCCTAACCCCTGTAAAAAACTCAGCGCCTTGAATTTCGCCCCTTATCCCTCTTAAAATCGGCCTAATTACCGATAAAATTAATTCAATCGCTACATCTAATGGATCTTTTATGAAAGAAATAAAAAGTTGATCACCAAATATGCTATCTATATAAACATTATTTTTTGAATAAATGACAGTGTTATATTCCTCATTATACCAAAGTTTGTTGTTACCATTAACACATCTCCCATAAACATCTCCTTCTGCTTCAAAATCATTACAATTTAAATCAACTAACCCGGCAAATTCTTCTAATTTATTTGCATTTAAAGACGTTCCAAGTATAACCTTACTGGATGTTTTTAATACACAAAAATTATTTGCGCCTCCTTCTGATAAAAATGTTGCAAGAGTAGGATCATCCAAATAAGGCAAAGTATTTTCAGGAGTATCGCAATATAAACTAAATTCATTAGAAGATTCTTTTTCGGCCTGTTGCAATAATTTAGTTGCTAAAATTTTTGTTCTGGTGCTCCAGGTACCATCCTTACAATAAAAGTCCCCGGCTGATTCTTCTTCAAATACACATCTTTCACCATTCCAGCACGTAGTTTGTTCAGGACAATAAGCTGAAGACGAACCGTCCCATTTTTCAGCCAAATATACGTCTGTCCAAATGCCGGAACTGTCCCTATCTAAAACACACGCTTGCAAAACTGGATCTCCAAAATTTCCTCCTGCAAGTAAATCAAGAGAAGTTGTTTCTTGTATTCCTGAACTTGCATCAATACATGCTCTGCCTGTCCAACACTGAGAATCTGCACAACAAACGCTTTCAATATTATCAGGAGTTGATTTTATTGTGTCTCTAGCTACAACATTATAAAGACCATATAATTTTTTAGACCATTTGCCATTTGGAGAACATACATACCCTTCAACAATATTACAGGAACTCAAACCAACAGGATTTACTATTTTACTAAAATCTCCGTGAACAACTGAGGTTTTTGAATCTGAACACGAAAGTAACCCATTTGAACTGTACAATATATCGGCATCTTCTGAATTCGGATCAAAATCTGCAACCGCAGTTCCTTCTTCTAATAAATTTCCATTCCAACAATAATTATTACCATCTTGATAGTATTCATTAATATCATCACCGCAACATTGCGTACCAGACCATAAATTTCCAGGAATAGAGTTACATGCACTTTCATCTGAATCAAGATCATTTATCCATAAGTTTGGCCTCGTAGCTGAATTATATGACTCCCCACTGCAAACGAAATCAGTCCCTTCTTTTACTAAATGCATTTTATCTATAAAAATTAAATTATGATAATTAACTGAACCTATTGAGAAATCAGAACCATCCTCTGCAGATGCTTGTTTATTTACTCTTAATTCGATAATATTAACCTCATTATTGCTTATAATCTCATTTACAGGGATTCTAATTTTTATCCATTTTTGTAACCCTTGGCCATTTGAAGAGTATTGAGAATTTAAAATTGGCTGATTAAACAATGTTTGATAATGAGAGCCTTCATTACCATTTGTGTTTTGTAATTTTTGACCGCCAATATATAACTCCAGATTTAAATCATCTACGGCATATACAAAAAATTCAATATAATCAAAACTTGACCAGTCATTTAATTTTGAATCTGCTAAAAAGCTCCCAACAGGATTTTTATCATTAAGAAATATAGATAAACTATACACGTCTTCTAAATAGCTTGTTCTTAAACCCCAGCCATACGGCCCGGGCTGACCTGCTGAAGATGTAAATTCTTTGATCGTATTTAAAAATGAACCCGGCAGTCTAAACTCATTATTATCTTTATTAACACAAAGTAAAGCATCTGGACAACATTCTATAAATCTTGAATCTATATCTTCTTTGGCGCAAATAAATCTTGCAGCAATCTCTCTATTGTCAATCGTAGTAGTTTGCCCTACCGACGTATGAGGAACTCCTGTTCCTGTCGCGGAAGCCTGAATTGAAGGAGAAATTCCGCTTTGCAAATACTCCTCCCAGTCTAAGCTTGTAGCAGTTGATGTATCTGAAGAAGGACCAATACCGGGAGAGGATACAGTCAACTCTCGAGGAGCAGGATTTTGTAGCCGCCCTCCTTCGGGCAATTGTATTCCATTCTTCGTGTCTGGAACTAAAGAATTTGCATCACATGTATGCCAATAATCTCCGTTAGATAACATTTCATATTCAAATGTTTGCATATTATTATCAATATTTTCCGCAGTAAATATTTTAAAAACTTGGCCGGATAATAATTCCTCTCTTGTATCCATCCATTGTCCTCCATAGCAGGCTATAGTATTTAATGATACAATTCGCCCTGTATCTTCTTGACCATCATCACCGCAACAAGATTCAGCAGATAATTCCGGATTCCACGAATTTGTGCCGCATCTGTTACATTCGGCTTCATTTTGATCTCCGTCATTTTGCCAGTCTTGTGACAAATCTAAATCATTAAAATAAAATTTAGAACCTTCTTCTCTTAATCTGCACCCGTCGTCAATCCTGATTACATTAACTGGAACTGGTTCTTCTTTTCCATACAATTGGCTTTCATAACACACTAAACGACCATTACTAGTATCTGATTGCATGGTTACCCCGTCATAACAACACCGACCATCTGGATCCCCTGCGCTATTCAATGCTCCTCTTATATCTGCGCAACAAACCCCCTGTTCTGAAAAATATGTTGCAGAATCACAACTTCCTAAAGTTCCGCATTGCACGTTGCCATTAACTTTTAAATATGCTGCAAAAGAGGGAGGAGTATAAGAGTAAGGCGCAGGAGAAGAAATAGGATAATTACAAAAAGGCAAAGAAGTAGGGAAAAGATCTGTAATATGTAGAGAGGAGGGTTCAAATTTAGTTTCGATATTTATCGTGCCAGTACTCCCTTCCGGAATATGCTGAGCATATTGGGGCTGCTTAATACGACACCACAAATCTAATTGCGCTGCGCGATTATTTTGCAATGAATCGTACTCTGCTTGAGAAAGGCACCTGCCCCCAACTAAATTATTTGAAGAAGAACAAGCTCCTTGAACCCAATATGGATCTAAACATTGGTTATGACTTAAATGATTAAAATAAGTTACAGGCGCGCCTATTGCAGACCAAACAGAATATGTTTCTGCAGAAACTAAAGAAGATAAAAGGGAACCAAATAATAAAAATATTAAAATTATTTTACAATTTTTCAAGTATCTATCAAACCCCTTTTTAATGTCTTATAATATTTATAAGATTATAATATTTAAAGGTTTGCATTAATAATTCCAAAAAACTAATAAGAGTAGAATGTAAGGAATTATATTTGAATAAATCACTCTCAAGATTAATCTTATTCCTCAAAAATAAGCCCGTTAAATCATTAATTAAATAACCAATATAAATCTATTTTGATATGCTTATTATAAATAAAAAGAGATATTTTAAAATTGTTTTAATGATTGTTTCGCCTCTTTAGGATGCATGCCTAAAGTAATTCCAAATGCGATTAAATCGTGCGCTGCGCGCATTTCATAAGGAAATCTTGCGAAAGAAGCAATTAACATTTTTAGGCTATATTTTCTACAAATTTGAATATTTTGTGACATCCTCCCTAAAAAATTAACTCTTAATCCTTTGTTTGATTTTAACAATAAATTAAAATTGAATCCTACAACTTTTTTTTTCTTTTCAATAATTTTTGCAAGCACCTGGTTTAACCCAGACCTTTTTGAGTGAGTTAAATCCTTTTTTGAGTCTGTCTCTAAATTAAAAATAATCTCAAACTGCCCTTTTTCTATTACATGTCTGTTGTTTTCTGAAGATTCAACTAATATTATTTTTGAAAGTTGCCGGGCTTTTTGAATTTCACAGGATTTGCACAAGATTGCAGAATATGTCCCTTCTAACTTTAAATCTTGAAATTCTTTTAATGAATAAATAAAACATAATTTGTTAAAGCCTAATTGTTCAGACATATATATAAATTCTTTTTCATTTTTATTTGGAAATACAAAGTCAATCATTTTTCAAATTATAAATTATTTGGCAGGTTTTACAAATATTTTGTGATGTGGGCTCTCCACATTTTTTACAAGTTTCTATATCCTTCTCTATTTTATAAACTTTTTTAAGAACCGGCAAAATTCTTAGAAAAGAATCAATTATATTTTCTCTAACTTGAGGGTTAATTATTTCCAGACTAGATAATACTTCTTTCATGCTCCTTCTTAAAGAATCATAGCTGCAGGGGCATTCTCCATATTTTACAGGAAATTTTTGAATTTTGGAATATTTTTCAATGTCCGTTTCTCTTATAAAATATAAAGGTTTGACCCTTTGAACAAATTTTTCACTCTGAACAACGCCAGTTATGGGTCCAAGTCTTGCGCTAACAGAAAAATCCCCCCTAAGTAGATTCATCATAAATACCTGGGCCTCATCATCAAGATTATGCCCCAAAACTAATTTGTTTGCGCCAAGTTTCCGAGAATATTTATTTAATAGATATCTCCTCAATACCCCGCAAATAGTGCATGATTTAAGATTTATTCCTTTTGATTTTAAAATAGATCTAATATAACATAATGAATAACCAAATTCGTCCCTTAAAGAAATATGGTGCAATTTAATGTCCATTTCTTCACAAAAACTAACAAGGTTTTCTAAACTTTGTTTGCTATAATTCCCTATGAATGAATTGATAGTTATGGCTTCAAAATCATATCCTAATTTCTTTAACACATAAAGCATAACAGTAGAATCTTTTCCGCCGGATGCAGCTACTAAAATCTTGTCTTTTTTATTAAATAAAATATATTTGTCAATTGTTTTTTTAATTTTTTTTTCTATTTTATTAGTAAATTTTAATTCTGTTTTAGTTAATTTTTGCATTTTTTTGTTTATAATCTTTTAATGCTGATTTTAATGCTTCTTCGCCAAGGACTGAACAATGAACCTTTAATGCCGGAACTTCGCCAACATAATTTAAGATGTCTTGATTTGTCAACTTTTCTGCTTCTTCAATAGATTTATCTTTAGCAATTCGGCATAATGCTTCAGATGAAGCAATAGCAGCTACGCAACCAAATGTTAAAAATTTAATCTCTTTTATTTTATCATTTTCTATTTTTAAACTTACTTTCATTACGTCGCCACATTTCATGTTGCCGACTTCGCCGATTCCTGAAGCGTTCTCTACTTCTCCAGTATGTTGCGGGTTTCTAAAAAGTTCAATTAGTTTTTCATTGTAGTTCAACATTTTAATCACCTTAAAGGTATTTGTAATTTGTAAATTAATTTATTCCGCCTGAACAGGACTCATTTTTCTTAATTTTTCAATAACTTCTTTAACTGAATATATCACATAATCTACTTCTTCTTCAGTTGTATTTTTACTTAATGTAAATCTTATGGCGCCATGCGCAATTTCATGTTTTAAACCTATTGCAAGTAAAACATGGCTTGGTTCTAAAGAATGTGAAGAACATGCAGAACCTGTTGAAACCGCAATGCCTTTTTGATCTAAACTAAATAATATCCCTTCTCCCTCTACAAATTTAAATGAAATGTTAACATTATTTGCTAACCTTTTTTGAGGGTGTCCATTAAGTTTAGTATGGGGTATTTTTAATAGTTCAGCTGTTAATTTATTGCTTAATCTTCTAATGTTAGTTATTTGATTGTCAAGTTTAGCTGCTTCTGCAAACCCTAATATTCCGGGAATATTTTCAGTGCCTGCCCTTATTCTTCTTTCTTGGACTCCTCCTTGTATTTGTGAAACTAAAGGAGTTCCTAATCTTACATAAAGTGCGCCAACCCCTTTTGGACCGTGAATTTTATGCGCGCTTAGACTAATCATATCAACATTTATTTTTAAAACATTAATGGGTTCTTTTGTAAATGTTTGTACCGCGTCTGTATGAAATAAAATGTTGTGTTTATCTGCGATTTTTCCTATCTCTGCAATCGGCTGTATTGTGCCAATTTCATTGTTAGCATGCATTATTGTAATTAATATAGTCTCTTTTTTGATAGATTCTTCAAGTTTTCTTAAATCTACTAATCCGTATTCATCAACTTCAAGATATGTAACAGTAAATCCTTTTTTTTCTAATTCCTTACACGTATTAAGAACCGCCGGATGTTCAATTTTTGAAGTAATTATATGCCCTTTTCCTTTTGCATCTGCAACTCCTTTAATTGCTAAATTGTCTGATTCTGTCCCTCCAGAAGTAAATATAATTTCTTCAGGCTTAGCATTTAATTTTTCAGCAATTGTTTTTCTTGCATTTTGTAAAGATTTATAGGCATCTTGCCCAAATCGATGTAAGGATGAAGCATTGCCATAGTTTTCTAAAAAGTAATTTTTTATAGTTTTTGCTACATTTAAATCTACTTGTGTAGATGCTCCATTATCCATGTAAACTATTTTTTTCATTTTAATAACCTTTATTCATTTGAAACAAACTTCACAGCACTCTTCCCTTAAATGATTACATTTATGAATATTACACAAAATTTTGGTTTGTTTTGCTATTTTACATATTCGCTGTATTTGTTCAACAAGCAACTCTGGTTTTTTTGATATAATTTTTGCGCTATTTGTTATTTCTTTTAAAGTAACGTTATTAAATTCTAATTCACTTGCTCTTTTTAACTTCAAATATTGTGTTATTGCCGCCCTTGAAGTACCTAATATCCTTGAAATTTCGCTTTGTTTTAACTCTAGTTTTAATAAGGATTTAGCCAGCTCTCTCCTAATTGCAGGCAGTAAATACCATACTTCTAATTCTTGGGGCATAATTATGGCCATTTTTAAATCTCATCATGATAGTTGTGTTTTGTTAACTATAGTTAACACTTATTTATAAATCTTTTGATTTTTCCCAAGAATTTTTAAACATTTCAGAAACAGATTTAACAAGAAAACTGGAATCTACCCATATTCCCGTATCATAAGCAGGATGAATTTCATTATCAGATTGAAGCATCATTAAAATTTGTTTATTATCAACCATAGTAAACCTATGTAAATAAGAAGATTTTTTTATATTTGCAACTTCTTTATATTTTTCAATTTTTGAATTTTCAAGTTCTCCAAAAACAAAAATATTTGTATTAATATTTCTTATTTTTGCTTCTTTTAAAGAATTAAATATATTTTTGTATGTATTAAAAAGTTCTTCAGCTGAACAACTAATAACAATTTCAGATTTTGCATTATTAACCATATTGTTTATATGATGGTATAATGAAAGTCTAGACTTGATATATCCGGAAATATCAGTAAAATCTAATGTTTCGATACCTTGAGAATGAAGTAAGCTTAATTCTTCAATGAATTCGCCAGTTTTAATATCATCAAGAGATTTTATTTCCTTTTCAGCCATATCTTTTACATTTCTTTTAACTCTTTCAATAACTTCATTTGGTGAAACAGCTAAATATTTGAAAGGTTTCCCTAATTTTGTTATAATAAATCCTTTTTTTTCAAGAGATTCTAGAACATCATATGCTCTTGATCTCGGTACAGTTGCAATATCACTTAATTCTCCGGCGGTTGAAACTCCTTTTGATAATAAAGCACACCATATTTTAGATTCATAGGAGTTAAGACCAAACTCTTTTATTTTGTTTAAAAAATCTATTTTTACTATCATATTCTTTTAATTTTTATTTGCTTTTTAAGGATTTCTATATATTTGTCCCATCAAGGTAACAAAAAGAAATATTCTAATGTAATGATTTAATTATAGAGGAGAGACACCTTAATTTCATATAGAAAAAATTTTTTAAATGAATAACCCCTCCGCAAGCGAAAGGGAATTCTCTAGTTAAACTCCTAACCTTAATAAATTATGAGATATTTTTGAAATTCGTGTATTTAATTAATTATTGTAATCTACAGATACTATAAAATTTTTGATTTTATATACAAAAATAGTCAGATTATTTTTGTATTAAACTATTGAAATAATAAAAATAACCTACATTTTTAATAAAAATAAAAAATTATATCTAATATATATTTATAATTTTATTATTATTTGACTATTATTTATTTGATTTTAAAAAAAAAGTAATAAATATGTTTTATTATTTATTTATATTTTTAATTATTTATTGATTAAAAATTAAATGATTTTTTATTATTGTAGAGTTATAATAGTTTTTAGTTAATTAAATTCGTATTTTATTATTAAACCTTAATTTGTTATATTTTTAAATATATATAATAGAGTATGTTATTGTTAAATGTTTATTATTATTATTATTTTCTATATGGAAAATAATAATATATAAATAAAATTAAACTATAAAATCTAAAATAAATTAAAAATAAATGAATTAATTATAAAATAACTATAATAAAAAATAATAATTAGATATAAAATAATACAAAAATAAAAGTAAATATAGTTTCCAAACGAAATGAAGGGGTATAGGGCAGACAATTGTTAAAAACGAAAACAACAATATTTATATACCTTGAGTTCTTATGGAAAATATGGAAAAGATTAAAAAAATGTTTAATAAACAAAGGAGGAAAATATAATTGACAGAAAAACCATTAGATGATTTTTTTGAAAAATTTTTAAATAAAGAAAGTGTATTTAGCAATAAAAGAATTTTAGAATCAAAATATACTCCTGAAACAGTACCTCATAGAGATGAACAGATTAAACAAATTGCCAATATACTTGCTCCATGTTTAAAATTAGATAAGCCTTCTAATCTTTTTATTTATGGCAAAACAGGAACCGGAAAAACACTCTCTGTGAAATGCACAACCAACAAAATTAAAGAAATGGCCGATTTAAGAGGAATACCTGTTTGTATTATTTATATAAATTGTAAATTAAAAAGAATCGCCGATACAGAGTATAGATTAATTGCAGAGTTTGCAAAAAATTTAGGTAAAGAAATACCTGCAACAGGTTTACCTACTCAAGAAGTTTATAATTTATTTTATAAAGAATTAGACTCAAAAGAACAATTAGTTATTTTAGTTTTAGATGAAATTGATCAAATTAAAAAAGCCGGAAACCTCATTTTATATAATTTAACAAGAATTAATCAAGGGCTACAAAAATCTCAAGTAAGTATAATAGGGATTTCAAACGATTTAACGTTTGCTGACAATCTTGATGCAAGAGTGAAAAGCTCCTTATCTGAAGAAGAGTTAATATTTCCTTCATATAATGCAATACAATTACAAGAAATTTTAAGAGATCGCGCGGATCAGGCATTTAGAAAAGAATCTATTGAAGTCGGAGTAATAGAAAAATGCGCAGCATATGCCGCACGAGAGCATGGTGATGCAAGAAGAGCTTTAGAACTTTTAAGGGTGGCAGGAGACATTGCTGATAGAGGGGGAGGCAACAGAGTAAAGATAGAGCATATTGATGAAGCGGAATTTAAAATTGAAAAAGATAGAGTATTAGATATAGTTTCATCCCAACCTAAACAATTTCAAGCCACTCTTTTTTCAATAATTTCAATATATTCACAAAGAAAAGGAATGATATTTACAGGAGAGGTTTATGAATTATATAAAGGGATTTGTTCAAAAATAGGGATTATCCCTTTAACACAAAGAAGATTATCGGACATTATTGCAGAATTAGATATGCTGGGAATTATTACTGCTAAAGTTATTTCAAAAGGGAGATATGGAAGGACCAGAGAAATAGATTTGGCAATTCCGCATGGAACAATTGGAAAAATAAATAATATTTTATTAAAAGCATTAGAGCTTAAAGAAGGAGACTAATTATCTCTTTTTTATTTTTTTGGGGGTATAACATGGATGAAAAAAAGATAGTTTCACATTTCTTAAATAGAGGAATTTTGATGAGTCCGGATGTTTTGATTAATAAGGAATCTTTTGAAAAATTTATGATAGAGAATAAATTAGAGGAAACAGATTTTGAAGCATTGTCTCTTTTTTTTAAAAATAGTTTTTATAAAATCGACACAAAAACAGAAGAAAAAAACAATCGTTTTATTATGCCTTTTTCTGAAAAAGAGACTAATAAATTAGAAAATAGGGCAATTAAAATAAACTCAGGGCAAACTGAAAAAATCTCCCCTACTCCTCATTTAAATAATTCCTTGGTGAAAATCGTATTTTCATATGAAGAAGAAAGTAAAAAAAGAACCTGTGAAGATTTTATTTCTTATTTTAAAATCAGATTTAAATCAATAAGAAACATTCTTCAAAATAGGCAAGAGTTACAAAATGTTATTTCTATTCAAAGATTAAACATGAAAAAAGAAAAAGAAACCGTTTCTATAATTGGAATGGTTTTGGAGATACAAAAAACAAAAAAGGGCAATTTAATGGTAATATTAGAAGACTTAACAGATAAAATTACCTGTGTTGTATCTAAAGAGAACACTGAATTATTTGAACAGAGTAAAGAAATAGTTTTGGATGAAGTAATTGGACTAAGCGGGTATTTTAATGGCAGCATTATTTATGTAAATACATTTGTTTGGCCGGATGTTCCTTTTAGCAAAGAGCTTAAAAAAGCGCCAAATGAAGCATATGCTGTATTTATATCAGATACGGAATTTGGAAATAAATTTTTTCAAGAAGCAAGCTGGAATAATTTTATTAAATGGATCAGGGGAGAAATAGGCACTGATGAACAAAAACAGATAGTTCATAAAATAAAATATCTTTTTATTGCAGGCGACCTTGTAGATGGAGTAGGGATTTATCCGGGACAAGAAGCAGATTTAACTATTTCTGATATCTATAAACAGTATGAAGTATTTGCAGAGTATTTAAAACAAATTCCAAAAGAAATAACCATTATTACATCTCCTGGAAACCATGATGCGATGAGAATTGCGGAACCTCAGCCACCTTTATACCGTGATTTTGCTGCAAAAGTATGGGAACTGCCAAATGTGATAAATGTTAGCAACCCCGCAATAATAAATATTCACGCATCAGAATCTTTTCCCGGATTTGATGTTTTGATATATCATGGATATTCTTTTACTTATTATGGTGACAACGTTGAATCATTAAGGACTGCAGGCGGAATTAATAGGACAGATTTAATCCTTAAGTTTCTTATGAAAAAAAGACACTTAGCGCCAACACATCAATCTTCTTTATATTTGCCAACTTCAGAAAAAGATTTTTTATTTATAGAAACCGTGCCGGATTTTTTCGTAACAGGGCACGTTCATCAGGTTGCGGCATTAAATTATAGAAATGTTACATTGCTTAATTGTTCATGTTGGCTGAGTCAAACCCCATATCAAGAGAAAATGGGTGTTAATCCTGAAATTTCAAAAGCAATTATTGTTAATTTACAAACCAGAGAAATAAAAATTATGAGGTTTTAAACCTATGATTGAACAAAAACTGTCAAAAACAATGGAAGAATATTTTAAAACGTTTGATGTTGAGATTAAAAAATGTTATGATGTTGCAAATGATGCGCGAATTAAGGGACTGGATCCGGAAAATAAAATAGATATACCGCTTGCGTTAGATATGGCAGAACGTGTTGAAGGACTTATAAGCGCAGTAATGCCTCAAATTTTGAAGTCCGGGGTGGCGGAAAGAATAAGAGAACTTGAAAGAGAATATGGTATTTTAGATTGGAGAGTAGGTTTAATTGTAGCAATTGAAGTAGCCAAACAAAAATTTTGTAAATTTGAAAATGTAAAAGAAGCAATGGAAACAGGGATAAGGGTAGGGCTGTCTTATATTACATTAGGCAT